>JAADIS010000132.1 GCA_013151215.1 Chlorobiota bacterium
CCTTTCGAGATGAACGCTTTATCGGCACACCGGACACCGGAAGAAGTGGAGAAATTTGCCAGGAACGCAAAGGACAAGGGAATAAAAGTAATTATAGCAGGAGCGGGCATGGCAGCCCATCTGCCGGGCGTAATTGCTGCCATGACGACAATACCGGTTATCGGTGTCCCAATAAATGCCACTCTCGACGGCATGGACGCCTTGCTTGCCATTGTTCAAATGCCCCCGGGGATACCCGTAGCAACTGTGGGGATAAACGGCGCACTAAACGCTGCAATCCTGGCTACACAAATGATGGCAACGGCAGATGAGAAACTTGCTGGTAAACTCTCGGATTACAAGGAAAACCTAAAACAAAAAATTGTTAAGGCAAATGAGGATTTAAGCAAGATAGATTATAAGTTTAAGACAAATTAAATTTCGTTTTATTAAATTTTATATTTTCTACGAAAAAAATAACCCATAGAAATACCGAGGTGCAAAGTTGGTAAATATGAAATACCGTGAGATGTTTCTGCGGTGTCATCAACTATAATTTCGCCTGTATCCATATTGGTATATTCCCTGTGAAATATTTTTTTCTTATAAAAAATAAATTTCCATCCAACACCAAAATAATAGTTAACATAAAAATGCCGGCCTATTAAACTTGAATAAGACGGTAAAAATTTTAATCCAATTACAGTCTTCGATAAATTAAAGTTATCACTATAATACTCATCTCCACTTGTTTGATCGCTAAAAACACTTCTCTTTTTAGCATAATTTGGATTGTTTTATTCCTTAATAAACCTTCATTCACTTTTTTATAAAATGAAAAATTATATCTAATGGAAAAACCATATTTAGTGGATGTGCTTACAAAACCACCTTCCTCAATAAAATTAAAAATATATAATCCACTCAAATATCTGGAATAACTATCTCTAAAGTGGTAGGCGGCAATAATTTCATGCGATATCTTAGAGGGTGTGATTACTTCAAAAGCCAGATTTACTTCCGATATATAATTTAGTGGATATGTTTTAATTACGTAGATAATGCCGTTGCTGTCAGATATTGATTTCGATTCATCAGACCAATCTAAATTATCATTCTTCGGTTTTAAACTATTCTTGCTCAATAACTTATATTTTGCAGTAAATAAAAACCGCAAATTGTTTCCTTGCATTTCATTAATTCCATTTACATCATATTTGCCGTAAATACTTTTAGAATAATATTGATTAAAACTAAAATAAGAGCTAAGCCCCAGATGAATTCTATTCCAAACTTCATAACCTACAAATAAATTAGCGCCTAAATCAAAATTGTCAGTATAAAACTTATCCCATTTTATATCGCTATTTATTATCTGCCCACTAATATAATCATAGTTTTTCAGGTTTTTTGTGCTACCTTTATTAATAATCATATAGCCCAGCATGAGTTTTATATTAAAATCAATACCATAATTTCGGGCTCCCAAACCTATTCCCAACCCGGCCAATGAAGTATTGCTATTAAAACTGAAATCGTTTTTAACAAACTCACCCCCCATTAGTATCTTTTGTTCAGAAGTTTGTTTGGCATTAAACTGATTAATAAATAATTCGGATGATATATACCTTGTTCTATCAACGAAAAGTTCATGCAACAAACCCAGCCTGAAAGCAGGTTTCCAAAATGTAGAATAATTAGCGGAGTTTGTTTCCGGGTAAATTAATTTATTTATACCTATTCCTGCGTTAACAGATAGTGATGACTGTGAAAACAACTTAGATTCAAGTAGTAGAAAAAGCACAAAAACGCAGAGTACTAATTTTAATAATCTCATAAATTAATTTGTCAGTAGCAAAGGTATAATTAATTGATTGATTAGTCAATACTCATTTTTATAAACATATATTACTAGTTGAATATTTATTAGGATCAGGCTAAATATTTTAACAATTCCAGAAATCGTTTTTAGGGCAAAAGTTATTTTTGGAAAAATTTGCTTCTTTAAACCCATAAATATAATTGTGGGAAGCAAATCCGATTTAAAAGTGATGGAAAAGGCGGCAGCATTTTTCACGAATTGGAAATACATTCCAAGATGAACGCTTTGTAGGCACACCGGAAACCCGAAGAGGCGGGGAAATTTGCCAGGAACGCAAAATACAGGGGAATAAAAGTAATTATAGCAGGAATCCTAATTAATCCTGCCGATTTTTATCCTTGATGCCCTGTAGACATTTTATACAACTTTCCTAATAACACTAATCCCATCCCTTAACGGTATAATTACATTCTCAACCCTATTATCGGCTTTTACATGCTTGTTGAAGGCTATTATGCCTTTGGTTTCCTTATCGGCTTTTTTCGATTTTGATGTTCTTTTTTCGGGGTGCAAAACCTTGCCCGACCATAAAACATTATCGGCCAGAATAAAACCACCGGGATTTAGTTTCTCCAGTGCAAGTTCATAGTAATCAACATATTGCTCCTTGTCGGCATCAATAAAAACCAAATCGAATTTATAATCAAGTTTTGGTATTATCTCAAGGGCATCCCCTATTCTAAAATCAATTTTATCCTGGAGGCCAGATAACTTGAAATATTTTGAAGCAAAATTCTCTATCTCCTCATTTAGATCAATGGTAATAAGCTTTCCGCCTTTTGCCAGGCCTTTTGCCAGTTGAATTGCCGAATAACCCGTAAATGTCCCTATCTCGAGAATATTCATGGGTTTTATCATCCTGCTAATCATTTCCAGGAACAAGCCTTGCTGTTTCCCGGAAACCATGCGAGGGTAATAGGTTTTTATTTGTGTTTCACGAAACAAATTATGCAAAAGTTCATCTTCTTCGGATGAATGCAAATCCATATATTCATCAATTTCCTTATCAATCATTTTCCTTTGCTTCAAATATCAAGGTACTAAGTTGTTGTTCGTCGAATACTTCATTTGCAACTTCCATCAAACTGGTGGCATCCAATTCATCGATTTCTTTCAAGAACGATTCTATGCTTTTAAGCTTGGGCTTATACAATAAACTTTTGGCTATGGAAAGCATTTCGTTTTGTCGTGAATCGTATTGTATCGCCAGTTGACCGGCTATCTGTTTCTTTGCAACCGACAGTTGGAGGCTGCCTAGTTTTTTTTCGCGGAGCGATTTCAGCTCTTTCATAACCAGGCCTATACTTTTTTCAATCTTGCTTAAATCCGTTCCGAGGTAAACCGCAAACAAGCCTGTATCGGAATAGGTATTATACATCGATTCAACGGAATACGCCAGTCCATGCTTTTCTCGAAGATTCAGGTTCAACCTGCTGTTCAGGGCCGGGCCACCAAGGAGGTTGTTCAATAAGAGCAGAGGTAAGCGTTTGCTGTCGGTTCGCTTATACGCAACGTTACCAATCATTATATGACTTAAATATGATCCGTTTTGATTTACCTCCCTTTTTGGGTTATAAGCATTAAAAATCTCCCTGTCCTTTATATTACCTTGCAAATTAACCGATTCGAAATATTTCTCGGTCAAGGCAATGAGTTTCTTCAAATTGATATCCCCCACCGATGAAATAACGATATTATCAAGGCGATAATTTCTTTTCATGAAACGGAAAATATCTGATTTCTTAAACGAGTTTACGGTTTTTTCTGTACCCAGAATATTATTTCCCAGTGGATGCCCTTGAAAAACAAGACTTTCGAAGTCGTCGAAAATTTGTTCAGCAGGATTATCCAGATACGAGTTTATCTCGTCGAGGATAACCATTTTCTCCTTTTGCATCTCCTTAACAGGAAAAATGGAGTTAAAGGCTACATCGGCAAAAAGCTCTATGCTTTTTTCGTAAAACGGACTTAAGAATGACGCATAAACACAGGTTTCCTCCTTAGTGGTAAAGGCGTTTAATTCGCCACCTGAGTTTTCAATCATTCCCAACACATGAAAGGCTTTGCGTTTTTTTGTCCCCTTAAAGATCATATGTTCTATAAAATGGGCCATACCGCTTTCGTGGAGCCTTTCGTCGCGGGAACCGGTTCCAACCATCAGGCCGCAATGCGAAACAGGCGATTTAACTTCTGAATGCACAAGCCTGATCCCGTTTTTTAATGTATGGTATTGGTAGTTCAAATTGATTTTTATTTATTGAGGCGGCAAAGATAAAATATTGATAATTACAAAACTAAATTTGTTTTGACCCGACTATATTTATTAATTCCCGATATTTACCTCATAATTGCTAAATTTGTTTTCTTATATAAGGCTTATGAGGAATAAATTAAGAAAGATAACAAAGTATAACTTGATGCTGCTGGCACTAGTCTTTATTTATGTATTCGTAATCGGCCTAATCCCGCTGGGAACATATATGGGTATATCATACAGCCTGACCTTTAGTTTGATCTATTTGGTATCGGCCAAACTTATTTCCGAAAAAGGCCATGCGAATATGTTCGTTTATGCTGGAATAACCATAGCTGTTTTATGGCTGTCGGAACTATTGCATCTCGAAGTCGTTTCCATATTATCGGCCATAATATCCATTGGATTTATAATACTGATAATCATAATGTTGCTAACAAGAGTAGCCAGGAGCAATCAAGTTACCATACTGGAATTTGTAGAAGCGGTGAACATCTACTTCCTTATGGGGATAATTGGTTCTATCCTCTTCCGGATAGTTTATGAATTTGTCCCGGGTAATTCATTTAACCTACCTGACAACAGCATCACACCGAACATCGACTTCATTTATTTCAGTTTTGTAACGCTTACGACCCTTGGTTATGGCGACATCACCCCAATAGATCCGTTTGCCAAAAGCCTGGCAGTTTTTTTAAGTATTAGCGGTCAGCTTTATTTGACAATGATAATTGCCGTTTTGGTCGGGAAGTATTTGAGCAAGAAATAGATAGGCCAAAATCTATTATATGGCCACAAGAACAAAGGTTTTTTGTTTTTTTTAGACGCAGATAAAAAGGATTATTGTAGATGTTTTTTTATTTATCCGCCAATGATTTAACAAAGCCCTCATCCGTAAAAATCCAGAAAAGCGGTTGCCAGCGTTCTACGCCCTGTACCTCGCGACGGGCGACCGGGGCTATCCCATAAATTGTTTTGCTCATTTGAAGGTTGTCAGGGTTTATTGTCCATTTTTCCAGGAAGCGCAGCTTTAAAACATCGCTTTCGGTAATTTTTGTAACAATTGTTGTATCGTACTCTTCGAATGGCGCAGTTGTCCTCATTAGCTTCAAGTTCATGGTATCGGCAAAAATCGATCTTGCCTCACCAAGGCTCATAGGCGTTTTATAATAATCGTAAGCCTTAAACTTGCCTGACTTGACACCGTCGAAGATAAGCTTTACCAATTTCTCGCGATCAGGACCGGGAAGGTTTTGTATCCACCAGTCGTATGATGGATCAGGGCTCTTTAGCAATACATCATATTGTATCATTTTTGTTATTACCCCCTCGTCTCCCGATTTGGCCTTATTAAAATCACATGAAACTGCGCCCAGCATTAACAGAATGCTCAAGCCGATTAAAATTGAATTTTTCATTGTTTGGCTTTTTAATTATTTTTACAAATAATATGAACGCTAAATTATCAAAAATATTTTTTGCCGCAGTGTTTTTGTTCAATAGTTTATTGGCTATTAGTCAAACAATTGAGCCCGGCCGTACTGTTGACTGGAAATCCGCCTATAATGCCTTCAACCCGATTTTCCCCACCCTGCGGCTCAATATTCTCGACTTTGGCGCAGTGGGCGACGGTGTTACCGATGATCACCAGGCAATTTCCGACGCCATAAGCTCCTTGGAAGATGAAGGCGGAATTATTTATTTCCCTCCCGGGAACTATTTAATTAATTCACCAATCAACTTTAGTGATGGCATAGTTTTTAAAGGCCAGGGAGCCGATTCGACAATTTTGATTTTCGACCTCGGCGGCCAGGCTTTAAACTGCATAAATATCTCCAAGGCACAAACAACAAATTTTATATCAGTATCAAGTGGTTTCACCAAAGAAAGCAACAAACTTTACTGCCCCGATTGTGAAAATTTGGAAAAAGGCGACTTTGCCGAAATAATACAGGATAACGGCGACTGGGACATTGCCCCTGCCGACTGGGCCCAAAATACAGTCGGGCAAATAATTAGAGTTGAGGATGTTTTGGAAGACACTATTTGGTTCAACAACCCTTTAAGGATAGAATATTCGGAAGACTTAAACCCAAGGATAAGAAGCATAATTCCCATACGGAACTGCGGGATCGAATGCCTGAAAATAAAGCGCATCGATGAACCGGAAGAGGGCGCCGGCTCGAATATAAATTTCAGCTATGCGGCAAACTGCTTGGTAAGGGGTGTGGAAAGCGATAGCAGCGTCGGCAGCCACATTTCGGTTTACTACAGCACAAACATCTGGTTTACCGGTAATTATATCCATCATGCATTTACCTACGACGGAGCAGGCACAAGAGGCTACGGAATCCAGTTAAGCCAACATAGCGGCGAATGTTATATAGCCGACAATATTTTTCGGCACCTGCGCCACTCAATGATGGTTAAAACTGGGGCTAACGGAAATATATTTGCTTATAACTATTCTTTGGACCCAAATCGGTCAGAACCAATTCCTACACTATCAGGTGATATCTCACTACATGGCCATTTTGCGTATTCAAATCTCTTCGAAGGGAATATAGTTCAAAATATAATCATCGATCATTATTGGGGCCCTTCGGGGCCCTATAACACCATTAACAGAAACAGGGCTGAACTCTTCGGTATTCTCATGACGGAAAACGAAGAATACGAAACCTCATATCAGAATTTTACAGGCAACGAAACAAGCAATACCATAACTCCTTACGGACAATTTATTACTAGTGGAAACGATCATTTTATTTATGGAAACAATATCCGCGGCATAGCCATCCCGGAAGCAACAGAGGACTTTTCAGATACATCCTATTACCTGAACAATAAACCCCCTTTCTGGGATGCGCAATTCTCCTGGCCACCAATAGGATATCCAAATATGCTTGACCAACACTCAATTCCGGCAAAGCAAAGGTTCTCCGACAGTACCTTCACCGTTTGCAACGATAGCACGACTTCCTGGATAGGTGAAGATATAGGGCATCCGGGATTTATCGTCTGGCCTAACCCTGCCAGTGAAAAAGTGTTTTTCAAACTTAATCGTTACGAAAACCTCGATATAAGCATTTATGATGCTAACGGGAGGAGGATATACCATAATCATCTATATAACAATACTTTAACGCAGTCGATTAATATATCGTTCATCAAGCAAGGCGGAATTTATTTAATTGTTGTCAGGGGAAGAAAATGGTATGGAACAGCCAAAATGTTTGTAAAATGAACTGTCTGCAGCAAACATAAGGGATGTCAATATGGAATCGCACTACCCACATGGCTATGCATAAGCTATAAACCCCACGCTTTAAAGCTTCCTACGGGTAGGATTATTACTTATTTTCATTGTTGGCACTACCTTTAAACTTATCACGAAACCAGCATTACGTATAGGTTTTGCATGAGTATTCATGCTTGCAACACCCGGGCTACATTTGAGAGATTATTATATTCCATTGTTTTTTGTGCTCATATTTCAGGGCTTTATCATTTTCTATTAGATTTACGTAGTTCGCGATAAATACGGATGTATCAGAAAGCAGTCTTAGGTAGTACTTTAATGAATCATTTAAACCATTGGCTATTACATGACATCCATGAATATTTTTTATTCTTTCAATTTCTTCGTTAATATTATCAATTTCTTTTTTATCAATATTTGCTGTTGAAAGTAGATAATACCTGTTCACTTGCGTGGTCTTGAATTTTTCAAACGCATCCTTGATTAATTGAGAAGTTATTGATATACCATGCTTTACTTCAACAGCCTCGAAAGCTTTATTTTTGGAGTCAACAATGTCAATATCGCCGATCCTTCCGCTTCTTGAGTCTGCGGAAGTATGACTTTCAATTTCGAGTAATTCTTTACCTTCAAATCTTTTCGTTTCTTGAATGAGGCACTGATATGCTGCATATAGTGCTAAAACTGGCAACCTTGACGCCCCTTCTGCGGAATACCTTGACTCAAAGTGTTTTGTTAATAAGTCAACAATTGTAGCAATGGGTAGGTTTAGTGGTTTTGCCAAATCTATTTGCTGAACATTTCTTTTAATGATTAATCCTTGAAATAAATAATCGAGAACTTTATTCAAATGGTTTCCTTTTTGAATGAAATCGATAGTTTCAAGGAACGCTTTTTTTAATAATTCTGGTCGTATCGCTCCAGGATAATTATAATTGTAAGGGACTTTCTGTTCTAATGATCTTGTCAACCAACCGCTTTCTGCCATGGCTGGAAACTTCACGGACTTTAAAAACGGAGTAATGTATTTTGCATCGAAAGTTCTTCCTGAGCAACCACCTGCAATACTAGTTTGGTGCTTTCTAATATCTTGTTCTGGATTTATTAATTTGTAGGTCAGGCTTGTAAAAACAACAGTTAAAACTGCTTTTGCCGATTCTGATTTACTTAAAACAACATCTAAGCATGAAGTTATTGATGATTGTAAATCTGATTTGATTTCGTTATCGGAACCAACTATCTCCATTGATTCCACATAAATATTATTAAGAAATTCTTGTGGTTCCATTAGGTTTTTATTTTTTTAGAAGTTGTTGTTTGATTTGCTCTATCAATGCTTTAATCATCTGTATAGCAACTGAATTGCCAATTTGCTTATAAAGTTCGCCACGATTGTATATTAGCTTGAAATTATCAGGGAAGCCCATAATCCGATAGCATTCTTGAATAGTGAGTTTTCTTACTTTATCTTCATGCCAAATCCAGAACCTCCCTGATGTTTCTTGGGAAGGCAAGGCAGGGTGGACGCCTTCTGTGGAGTAAATTCTATTTGGCTGTTTATGAACACGCGACAAATGTTCTGTTCCCGGTCGTACTCCTGCTTTTCGGATTGCTTTGTTTCTATAACCAGCAAAGATTAATCCCGAGGCTTGTTTTTTCTGTTCTTTAAGAATCGTATATGGTTCGTCCAAAAACTCAAAACTATTTTGTTTGTCCAAGAAGTCTTTTAGTACTGGTTTAGGTTTTTTTTTAAGTTTAGAGAAGTCAAACTTTTTGTTTTTATGCCCAATAATTATTATCCGTTCCCTGTTTTGAGGCACTCCAAAATCTGATGCGTTAAGAACCTGGGATGATACCACATAATCAAGTTCTTCAAGATGTTTAATGATTGTTTTTAGCGTCCTTTTTTTATCATGGTAAACAAGATGTTTTACGTTTTCAAGCAAGACCACTTTTGGTTTGCGCTTTTCGATAATCTCAAATACATGATATATTAGCGTACCCCTTGTGTCTTCAAACCCCCTCATTTTCCCAGAGATGCTGAATGGTTGGCATGGGAATCCTGCACATAATATATCATGATCAGGAACAATGTCAGTATTCATAATCGTTATATCACCAAAAGGCACTTCACCAAAGTTCAACTCATAAGCACGTTGTGCATGATAATTGAATTCAGACGAAAATACGCATTTACCCCCCAACTCTTGCATTGGAATCCTAAATCCACCAATTCCTGCAAAGAGGTCAATAAAAGTAAATTCGGGATTTTGCGGGCTTGGAAACGGAATATCCCATTGTATTGGAAGTAAGGCCTGAATACCAGAGTCTTCAGCTATATGTTGTGTTTCGTTGATTTTAGTAAAATAATCTTCTGCCCTTTGCTTAAAAGAATCAGAAATGCCATTAGCATGATTATGCAGATAATGAGTCAAATATGCTAACTCCTCTGCCTCCCCGTTCATGTTCTCAATGTTCAGTTTCTTTTTGAGTTTTGAGTATTCTATCATAATCAAAATTTTAACTTTCCTTGTTGGTGATTCTTGTTTTGAAAATATCTTACTTTTTCTTCTGCTAACTTCAGAAGTTCTTGAGTATCTTTTTGAGGATAAATCATATTTGCAATTTTTTCGCTAAAGTATTCTCGTTCAAGCTCATATATGTTCAAGTTAAACACATGCGCAAGCTTGGGCAGTATCTCTTCAGGTATATTTCTTTTCATGTTCTCAATCTTTGAAAGAGTGGATTGGTCAATATCAAGAGCCGCAGCAAGTTTTGTCAAAGTCAAATTGCTTTCTGTTCTTAGTCTGTGAATATATTCCCCAAATGCTTCATTCATCGCCTTGAATATTTTGTCTTGACATATTTGTCAAAAGTACAAAAAATATTGTTTTCCGTACGTCTGAAAAAATTAACTTCCCAAAATAAAATCGGGATAGGCTTTTAGGTTTTTTATGCCTTGCCCATGAATCGGCATAAACCAAATCCAATATCTCGACCTTTGATATTCTCTGTAGCCATTACGGAACCCGAACAATATGGTGAACACAATTATAAACGACATGCGATAATTTCTTATATTTGCTTATGAACGCAAAGACAGGCAATGTTGTCAGAACAAGGCCAGATGCTTAGCGGGCTGTCTTTCAAGTTGAAATAAATAATCTTGTTATTTTATGAGAATCAGTGAGCCGACATTATTGATAAACAAATCGAAAGTAGAAAAAAACATCGATAAGATGATCGGGAGGGCAAAGAAATGCGATACAATATTCCGCCCTCACTTCAAGACACATCAATCAATAGCAATAGGTGAGGTTTTCAGGGAAAAAGGCGTCGATAAAATTACCGTATCGTCTGTAGCCATGGCTGAATTTTTTGCAGAAGCAGGATGGGGCGACATTACCATAGCGTTTCCTCTGAACCTTGCCGAACTCGACAAAATTTATGCCTTAGCAAAAAAAATAAACCTGAATATACTTGTTGACTCGCTATATTCCATAAATTTTTTGAGTAAATACATTACTCATTCTTTGGGTGTCTTTATAAAAATCGACATTGGTTACCATCGTTGCGGATTAGATTTCGACAATGAGGACATCATGAAAATTATAGATACAATAAACAAGCATAAACATCTGTTTTTCTGCGGCTTTCTAGGCCATGCCGGACAGAACTACAATGCAAGAGGCAAGCATGAGATAGAACAAAACGTACTTAGGGCCATTGAGCAATTCGAAGATTTAAGGAAAAAATTTCCAGGGGCGCTTATTTCCTGGGGCGACACTCCCTCCTGCTCCATTTCTGAAAATCTGGGTTATTTTGACGAACTCCGTCCCGGTAATTTTGTTTATTATGATGTTATGCAATACCATATAGGTTCGTGCGACATGGAAGAAATTGCCGTTACGGTACTATGCCCGGTAGTTTCGGTAAATGTTTCGCGCAGCGAGTTAGTCATATACGGGGGGTCAGTACATTTATCAAAGGAATTTATTGCCGCCGACAACAACTTTAAGCTTTTTGGTTACGTTACTCGATTTGAAAACAACAAATGTGGAAAACCCCTGCCGGGGACTTATGTTTCATCGCTTTCGCAAGAACACGGCATAATAAAAATGCCACAGGAATTGATAAGGACCTTCAATCCCGGCGACATTATCGGCATACTGCCTATTCATTCGTGCTTGAGTGCCAATCTGCTCAAAAACAATATGATAATACGATAGCTTACATCCTTATAAGGTTTTCATCTATCTCAACGCCCGGTTTATAAACAACACCGGTATTCCTTTTTGCATCAAGTATGACATTCATTTCGTCTTTAAACCGAACGTGCCTGATGGCATCGTTCTCGAAAACAGCCTCTTGTTTATCAAGAAAATCAATATCGAAAAAGCCATCGTCCATAAAAGGATTTATAGTGAAATATCCCACTTTAAAAGAAGTTAAGTTCTGAAAAAAGTGGGTTCCCTGACTGGCATCAATCCTGTAGTTTTCCAATCCGGATTCCACAATGAGCCTGGCCCCTGATATCTGCGGCCATTTAACAGGAATCCCAAGCCATGGGTCGCTGGAGCCCCACCGCCCGGGGCCAATTAAGATATAAGCCTCCTTGCTTTCAAGAAACTTCTTGTTGATTTTGTCAATCATCACCACAAGTTCGCTATTTCTCGATTTGTCGAAAGTTTGAGGCTTAACATAAACGACATCCTTAATACCGGATATAATACCATTTCCCAGGGCCGATTTCGTTATTATCAATGATTCCTCGCGCTTTATAAGCGATTCCTTAAGGTGAACGGTCTCGGTGACCGAAACTATTGGCCTTATTTGCAGCAGCTTAAATACATAATGGTCGTTCTTATTGGTCTTCAGGTCCATAACAAACTCTATTTCGATGGGCTTGCCCATTTCCTCTTCGCCCAGTACCAGGATTTTCCTAATAACTTCGGCCAGGGGCAAAGTCGTATGCTTCAGCAATTGCGAAAATGTAATCAGCTTCTTGCCATCGGCATTATACGAATCCCTGAGGACGTTGTTTTGCAAGTCGTAAGTTGAAGCAACCAACCTTAGGGAATTATCGCCTTCGGCCTCTTTGATTTTAAGGTCCACCAAGCTGCCTCCGTCATCCGACGTTATCGAAAACTCGGAAAGATTGCAATTAAGCGCAAAGAACCGCTTCTGCGTTTCCCGCAGGGCCGAGGCCGGGCTGGATGTCTGCAATATCCGTTTCGGGTATTTCGGACTAAACCTAAGCGATTGTCCACCATCGACAATATACTTCCCGAGGCCGAAAGCGATGTTGGCAATCCCGTCCTCCGATTTCTCGGGAGGAATAGGGTAATAGTTTAGCGAGCGGGCCACGCCCGAAAGCGATGGGTAATATCTATACTTATAAGGCGACCCGCATACTTCCTGAATTACGATCGCCATTTTTTCTTCATCGATCATATTCGAGGTAGCCTTCATATAGGCTTTGCTGTCAGCGTAATAAGCAGAAGCATAAACTGCCTTTATCGCATCGCAGAGCATTTTGAACATCCTGTGATAATCGCTCACCACGTTCGGGATCATATATGTGTTATAAATCCCCGCAAAAGGCTGGTAATGACTGTCTTCGAGCAAACTGGAAGACCTTACCGCAACAGGTTTGCTCAGCAGCTGGGCTATTGTAAGCAGGTCTTCATAAACACTGTTCGGGAGTTTTGCCTTTATAAAGCTCTGAAAGATCTCCTCATCAGAAAGCTCTTCCGACAAAGCAATGGGGTAAAGGTTGTTTGATTCCATAAACTCGTCGAAAATATCGGTTCCCAGCACTACGGTCTTGGGTATTGTAATGTCGATCTTATCAAAATGATGATATAATTGATTTCTTTTGATCAAGGAATCAAGGAATGCAAGCCCCCTCGCCTTTCCGCCTATAGAGCCTTCGCCGATTCTGGAAATAGTAAAATATTCATCGAAAGTCTCGCGGTTGAACTTCGATATAACCCCTCTTGCCTTTGCCATCCTGAAATTGGAGATGGCCTCGAAGATAAACTGTTTAATTTCGTGAAAATCACTGAAATCAGCTACGGAGAACGATTTAAACAGGCTTGCGATAGAAAACAACGCCCTCGCCCTGAGCCATTTGGAGATGTGGTCGCGCTCGATATGATATCGAAGGGACGCTTCCGGGATTTGAAATATCTTCTCTTGAAGCTCGCGCAAGCTGCCGGCGCGTTCAACTGCCTGGCCTGTTTCGGGATCAATAAAGACAAAATCGCCGAAAGCAAAATATTGTTTTATGAACTCCCTCAGCTCATAAGTCAGCTTAGGTGAGTTTTTATCCAAGAACCCAACTCTCAGGAGTTTCGACCTTGCCCTGTTTATGGGGTCTGACGATTGCAGGAGTATAGGTGTCAACGAACTGTCCTTCTTGATAATTTCCGCCAAGGCAAAACCGGCATATTTATCCCTTTTGCCAGCCCTCATATAGTTGATGTCCGAAATTATGCCAAGCAGGTTGTCCTTGTACTTCTCATATAATTCAACCGCCTCCTCAAAATTCGTTGCCAGCAAGATCTTTGGTCTTCCCCTGGCCCTGATCATTTTTTGATGCTCGTTAAGGCCCTCGCGCATAAACGATTTCGACTGCTTGAAAATAATCTTATACATATTCGGCAAATAGCTCGAATAGAACCGGATATTATCCTCCACGAGTATAATCGTCTGAACACCGACGGCTTCCACATCATGCTCCACGTTCATCCTGTCCTCGATAAGCTTTATAACTGCAAGCAGCAGATCGGCGTTGCCCAACCAGCTAAAGAGGTAATCATAAGATTTGAACTCGGTACTTTCCAGCCTTATGCTAACTTCCCTGGAGAAGGGCGTCAACACGACGATTGGAATATCGGGATAAATATCTTTTATGTGCCCGGTAATGTCAATGGTCTCTTTTTCCTCGGCACTGAGCATGCATATTATCAGGTTTATCGATTCCTCCTGAAGAATGTCCATTGCCTCATCGGTGGAGGTTGCAAGAATAAAGCGGGGTGGAAAACGAAGGTTGAGCGACATATACTCATAGAAGATTTGTTCGTCGATGCGGCCGTCTTCCTCAAGCATAAACGCATCGTAAACGCTGGAAATAAGGAGGATTTGGTAAATCCTCTTACGCATCAAGAGCGAAAACGAGGTTTCGTTAAAATAATCTTTTTGTGCGTATATATCTGATACTGAGGGAATCATAATCTTTAATAATAAAACAAAACTAGTATATGATATGAAAAAACATCAGCTCAAATTTAATGAAATAAACCGTTTTTTATAAATTAAGAATTTGTAACTAAATTTGCACGGGCATTTTTGCCTTCTATATATAAAAAAATGGAAATATCAGAAAACAATAATATAAAAAAGGAGCATGTTTCATCGGCCAGGGGCTGCTGTTTCGTGGACACCTCCAATCCTCAAAACCCTAATGTCAATCAGCAGAATTGCTGCAAGTTAAGTACTTTCAACTGGCTTGCGGATTATTCAGATTCGATATCATCGGAGATTTACATAGCAGAAATACGATTTAAGAACGGCAGAAAGGGGTTTTACAGCTTTGGGGAAGAACTAGAATTAAAAGAAGGCGAGATAGTTGCCGTGGAGGCTTCCCCCGGGCACGACATCGGGATAGTTTCCATCCTGGGGGATGCAGTCAATCTACAGATGAAGCGAAAAGGTGTCGATCCCGAGACTGCTGAGCTCAAGAAGATCTATAGGCACGCACGAACATCAGATATAGAGAAATGGTTTGAGGCCATGAAGCTGGAAAACAGCACTATGTACAAGACCAGGGTTTTCGCCATCGACCTCGGGCTTCAGATGAAGATAAACGACGTTGAATACCAGGGAGATAAAACAAAGGCTATATTTTATTATACGGCCGACGAAAGAGTTGACTTCCGCCAGCTTATCCGGAAACTTGCCGATTCGTTTCGCATAAGAATAGAGATGAAGCAAATAGGCGTCCGTCAGGAAGCCGCCAAACTGGGAGGTATCGGCCCCTGCGGCAGGGAGTTGTGCTGTTCGTCCTGGATGAGTAGTTTTTCCAGTGTATCCACGAGTTCAGCACGTTTACAGCAACTTTCACTAAATCCGCAAAAACTTGCCGGCCAGTGCGGCAAGCTCAAATGCTGCCTAAACTACGAAACGGATTCGTATGTGGATGCCCTAAAGGAGTTCCCTGACTCAAAAACTATTTTAAAAACCAAGAAAGGCCCGGCAGCATATCAAAAAACCGATGTCTTCAAGCGCCTGATGTGGTATTCTTATACGGAGGAAGCAGGCAGTTTATTGGCCATTCCCGTCGATAAAGTGAAAGAAATAATGAACGTCAACGATAAGGGCAAATTAGTCAACGACCTGGAATCCTTTGCCGAAAAGGAAGACATCCATTCAAATTCCGAGTCCCCCGACGGCTTTGACGTTGTCAGTTATCAATAAATAATATTTTTTAGCTTATCGAGGATAATAATTATGGCCTTATTACATTTAACAATAAACCGGATCCTATGAAATATTTTAAGCGCTTCAGCAAAATACTCTTACTATGGTCAATTGTTTTTTTATCCGCTTGTTCGAGCGGTACCATTTACGACAAGAGCATTAAAGTAAACCAGTCCGGTTGGTATAAAAATGATATGGCACGTTTCGACCTCCGCATTAACGACAGCCTGGAAACCTATGATTATTTTTTAAATATCCGGCATACAGTTGATTACAGATACAGCAATCTGTTCGTTTTTTTTAAGACCACATATCCCAACGGTAACATAAGCCGCGACACCCTTGAGTTCGTGCTGGCAAACAAATCCGGAAAATGGTACGGAAAAGGCTGGGGCGACATAAAAGATATATCATTCCCCTTGGTAAAAAGCATAAAGTTTCCCCTAAGGGGGGAATATACGTTTCAAATTCAGCAGGCAATGCGCGTTGACACACTGGAAGGAATTACTGACATAGGAATTAGAATTGAACGTTCCAAATAAAATATTAAATGGTAAAGGCTAAAAATTCAAAAACGGAAAAAACCTCCAAAAAAAAATTCTTCAATTATTTGTTCAAGTTGTGGTTTCTCTTTATTGCGGGCCTGGCATTTGTTTTCATTTTGTTTTATGGCGTTTCCAACGAATGGTTCGGGGACATGCCTACCTTTGAGGAGCTTGAGAATCCGCAAAGCAATTTGGCCACGGAGGTTTTTTCTTCCGACGGCGAGCTGCTGGGCACCTATTTCATCGAAAACAGGTCAAATATTACCTACGACCAATTAAGCCCATATCTTTCGAGCGCCTTTATGGCGATAGAGGATGTTAGGTTCCAGGAGCATTCGGGCATTGACGAGGTTGCCCTCGGAAGGGTTATCTATGGTTTGCTTACGGGAAAGCATGCAGGAGGTGGAAGTACGCTTACACAGCAATTGGCAAAAAACCTCTTCCCCAGGGGCCGGATGAATAAGCTGCAATTGGTGATGCGCAAATTCAAGGAATGGGTAACTGCCACCAAACTAGAGAGATACTATTCAAAACAGGAAATATTCGCGATGTACTTGAATACTGTTTCTTTCGGGCATAATGCCTATGGGATCAAATCGGCCACAGCCACGTTTTTCAATAAACTACCCGACTCGCTTAACATACAGGAATCGGCCTTATTGGCCGCAATGGTCAACGCACCTACCCGTTATAGCCCTATCCTTCACCCCGACAATGCATTGAAAAGAAGGAATATAGTCCTGGGCCAGATGTACAAATACGAGTTTATCGACAAGCAAACATTGGATTCCGTGAAACAACTTCCTTTGGGGGTTTCACGTTATAGGATGCTGGACCACACCCGTGGCATAGCAACTTATTTCAGGGAGTATCTTAGGGGTGCGCTCAAAAAATGGTGCAAGACACATTACAAACCCGATGGCAGCCCATACAACTTATATAAGGACGGTTTAAGGATTTATACGACCATAAACTCCAAAATGCAGCGCTATGCCGAACAGGCAGTCCGCGAACATCTTGCTTATGACCTCCAGCCTAGTTTTTACAAGCATTGGAAGGCTTATACAAATGCGCCTTATGTGTTCAAGGATCTGAAACCCGAAGAAGTTAGGGCAGAAATCGACAAGGTTTTAACACGGACGATCAAACGAAGCGAGAGATACCGCAAACTACGAAATGCCGGTGTCGGCATGGACTCGATAATGCTTTCTTTCAATACTCCTGTGGATATGCGGGTTTTTTCCTGGCAAGGACCTGTTGATACCATTATGAGCCCGCTTGATTCGATAAAGTACTATAAATATTTCCTTCAGGCCGGCTTGATGTCGGTTGAATCGCAAACAGGTTATGTTAGGGCTTATGTGGGCGGAATAGACTATCGCTATTTTCAATATGACCACGTTACCCAGGGCCGTCGGCAGGTTGGTTCCACATTCAAGCCTTTTTTATATTCGCTGGCCATGAGCGAAGGTGAATATTCGCCCTGCTATAAGGTTCCCAACATACAATATAGCGTTGAACTTTATGACGGCACCTATTGGTCGCCCAAGAACTCCTCCAACAAACGCCTTGGCGAAGAGGTAACCTTAAAATGGGCCTTGGCAAATTCAAACAACTGGATATCAGCATATTTGATGAAACATTTTTCGCCTGAGGCAGTAATCCAGCTTTGCCGCAAGATGGGCATAACATCCCCTATCCCGGCTGTTCCGTCAATAGCGCTTGGAACCCCTGACATCTCTCTTTACGAAATGGTGGGGGCGGTAAATACATTCGCGAACAAAGGTGTTTTTATAAAACCCACTTTTGTTACTAAAATAGAGGATAAAAACGGCAATGTGCTGGAGAAATTCGTCCCTGAGCGTACCGAGGCCCTCGACGAGGTGTCGGCATATAAAATGCTTCAGCTAATGAAAGGTGTTGTAGAAAGCGGGACAGGCATCCGCCTGAGATATAAATATGGGTTTGATAATCCGATAGCGGGCAAAACGGGCACGACCCAAAATCAAAGCGATGGATGGTTTATGGGGCTTACACCTGATCTGGTAACGGGAATTTGGGTAGGTGCCGAGGACAGATCGGTGCATTTCAGGACTATCTCCCTCGGGCAGGGAGCCAATATGGCCCTTCCCATCTGGGCAATTTATATGAAAAAGGTTTATGAAGACCCTAGCCTGGGCGTCAGCATGGGCGAGTTCGACAAACCATTAAAAGATGTTTCCATTGAGTTTGACTGCGAGAAATACGACCGTCAAAAAAATAACGGGACCGGTGAAACTGATGAGGACGAGTTTTAGTCTGCAGATCCCAAATTTTCAACAAGCATATTTCCGTTGCAATTGATATTTGCAATTTCTTCTGTATCAAAGGGGATGTCGTCAATGTATCCTTCATCCTCGAGAAAGAATTCTTTGGCAAGGCTCAATCTTAAAATTTCTTGTTTTGCTATTTCATAAGTATCGAACGGGATATCGTCGATTACTTCTTCTTCCATTTCAAACTTCTGGTTTACAGCATGCAAATATAAGGTTTGTGAGGCGATTTTATTTGTATTAAAAGGAATATCGTCTATATAGCCTTCGTCTTGCATTTGAAAACCATCAGCGAAAATATTAGTTGAAAAGAGGATTGCCATTAATAAAGCCAGTGTCATTCTTGATAAAGTTTTCATCGTTTTAATATTTTATTGTTTAAATGATGAGGCAAAAATATATCTGTTTGCAATCATGGGAAATGTAAAATAGGTGAACGGAAAACTTTTGTCGGTGAATGGGGGAAAACAAGTAATTTTCACTACTGGGCATAAAAAAAGGCCTATCCGAAAATAGGCCTTAGGTCGGAGTGGTCCGACTCGAACGGACGACCACTTGCACCCCATGCAAGGGTCTTGAGTCTTGCTCTATCTAGGATCTGCTGAGAATCGCTCTTTAAGCAGTATATCAGATAATTACGACTATTTTAATTGTTAAAAATGCATGGTTTTTACCAAAATTATTTAAAAACCCTTGCTTAACAGTCAAAAAATATAATTTTATATTATTGAAATAAACTAAGTTTTCCCATCGAAAAGGTTTGCTAATCTGCTGCATACCGCCTTCTGCGCTGGCTTCATCTTGAAGTATGCCAATACATCTATTGAAACCCAAAACCCTGTAAAGAAGCAGGCGGTGCGTCTCCAAAAAACACCAAAAACTAAAAAATCTTTTTCCTTTTTTAAGATAAAAGAACTAAGACAGATAGTTTTTGTGCATGTACTTGTAACCAAATCAAACATCTTTATGAAGCTTGATTGGCAGTGAAAAACCTTGGGAATGTTTAATAGGCCCTAACTAGTTCAAAATCTAATGAATAAAGCACAACTATGATACATTTTATGTAACTTGATTTTTTGCAAATTAAAAAAATCCATTTCAGTAAATTAACATCTTAAAACATAATTTGCAGTATGCTTCTCCACCTAAAAAGGTGGGGGAAATTCAATAAATCCCCTACCTTTTTTTGCCTGGTTTACTTATTGATTTTTGGCTAAAAAAACCATGAAAAACATAAGTAGTGTTTTAATTGTATTTACCGCAGCCTTCTTTTTTATAACAAACTCTTCTTTTACTGCTATAGTAGAGGTGAATAACGAATTCGGTCAATCTTACAACTTGAAAAACGATACATATTTTGAAGTTCAAAACCAAGAAGAGAAAAAAATTAAAATTAAAGTTGAAGATGGAAAACCAAATAGTAAATCTACAATTAAGTTCGAGATTCTATGGGCTGTTGGTCCAGAAAGTCTAGGACAATTTACAATAGCTGAAGGAGATTCTTTAATTTTGAACGTAAGTCATACAAATTTGGTTTTTAACATAATTGAAAACAATAATGATGCAAATCTAATTTATTATTTTTTGTAGCAATAAAATAAAAATAGCATCTGCTATAATTAGTATCTTTGCGTTTACTGGATAAATTTTTAATAAATGTCTAGAAACGTTTTAGGAGAAGTTATTTACACCATATTATTCATTACATTATTTTCGGGTACATTAATGGCTATTAATGTAACAAAAGATATTACAATTGAAGAAGCATATCAAAAAGCAAGAAGTTTCCGCAACAAGGATTCCGATTCAATCCTATTTTACACTAATATAGTTATTACTAATTCGGAAAAAACCAACCGACCTGAGTATCAGGCGAAGGCATTAATTTTTGAATCACAAACAAATCTGAAGATTGGCAATATCCAAAAAGCTTTAATTGATTCAGAGAAAGCACTGTTTCTTATTAATAAATATAACTTAATATCACAAAAAAAAGAGTGTTTGTCCGTAATTGGTGCTGTTTATCAATCTGGTGGATATTACGACAAAGCGCTAAATTATTATTTTAAAGCCAAAAACATTAATGTTGACAGTGTTAACAAGTATTATTATGAAGCTGATCTCGATTTTTACATTGGTTCGTTATATATCGATTTGAATAAAATTGAAGAAGGCAGGGAATATTTAAAGAACAGTGCTGCTATTTCTTTAAATCACGGAAATGAAAAAGGTGCTTTCAAGTCACTCATGCTGCTGTCAGATACTTACAATAACATTGATTCTGTTTTTCGGTATATGGGCAAGTGTGAAGAAATATTAAACAATAATGAAGGTCTGTCGTATGAAAAGGTTGTTTTTGGTAACAATAAAGCCCTTATAAGCAAGGCTCTGGGCAATTACACAAATAGCAGAAAACTATATCTTGATGCTATACATATATGCAAAGAAAATCATTTTATGGACTATTTGATGAGTTTGTATAATAATTATGCATACTTACTGATGGCTGTTAATGATTATGATAGCGCAGAAGTAATGCTTGAAAATGCTTTATATTTATCAAAAAGAAAAGAACTGCTTGATGAAAAAGCAAATATTTTTGATTCTTATAGTGATTTATATCTTAAAAAGAGAAATTATAAAAAAGCATATCTTTATAAAGATTCGTCAGACCGCGTTTTAAAAATTGTTGAAAAAAACAAGCAAATTCAACAATCACTTTTCCTTTCAACTATTTTTGAGACAGTAAAGAAAGAAAAGGAAATCCTCAAGCAAAAGGACAAAAACTTTACCCTTTGGGTTTATCTTTTAATTGCAATATTAATACTTATCCTTTTAACAATATTCCTGCTTTATTTCGGCCAGAAATTACAACTAAATAAAGCCAGGGTGATATCTCTTAAAAAGGACAAAAAACTGGATGTGGCAAATGCATTAATAATAGGGCAGGACAGGGAGCGAAAACGCCTGGCTATGGATTTACACGATGGGCTTGGTGCTAGTTTGGGAACTTTAAGGCTTACCTTCGATTCCGAATTGAAAAATAATGGCAGTTATCATGAACTCACTAATTTGATAGATGAAATAATGCAAAGCGTAAGGGATATGTCACATAGGATGATGCCAACCAGGCTCGATAAAATAGGACTTATTCCATCATTAAATAATTTGGCTGTTTCTCTTACAAATACAGGTAAATTTACCGTCCACTTTAAGACAAATATCAATAAACGGCTCCCTGACAATCTGGAATTAAATTTATATTATCTCGTTTACGAATTAGTAAACAATGCCATACGACATTCAAATGGAAACACTATTTTTGTTGAATTAATTGATCATGACGTTTTAATTAGTTTGTCGGTTACTGATAATGGAACTGAATTTAAGTCTGATGAGTTTTCTGACGGAATGGGTTTGAAGAACGTGAAAGCAAGAGTTGAATATCTGGACGGAGAATTAAATGTAGATGCCAATGGGCAAGAAACTATATTTATGGTGGAAATTCCTATAAAAAGATGATTAATATTTACCTTATTGACGACCATCCTGCTCTTTTAACGGGTATTAAAACTTCTATTGAAGGAAGAGCAAACGATATTGCAATAAAAGGATATTCCACAAAAGGAAATGAAGCTCTAAAAGAAATTGCTGAATTATTTATTGATATTGTAGTTCTCGACCTTAAAATACCTGAAATGAACGGCATAGAGATATGTTCCGTATTAAAAAGAGAGCATGCCGATTTAAAAGTGATAGCATATACAGGAGAACTTGACCCTAATATTTTATTCAATGTTTGGTTAAAAGGTGCAGATGCTATTTTACTTAAGGGTAATCGAATTGATGAATTGATTGAAGTAATTAGAATGCTTTATTCTAATAACGGAAGAAGAAAAATAGGAAAGGGCGTTCCATTTTTCTTCGATCAGGAAATAAAAACCATAAATAGATCACCTGGTATTTCACCAACAGAGATGGAAGTCTTAAAACTACTGGCCGAAGGTTACATTCGTAAAGAAGTTGCAGAGAAGCTTTATAGATCAATAAATACAATTGACTTTCATTGTAGAAATATCCTAAGAAAATTTAACTCGAAAAGTATGCGTGAAGTTATTAAAACGGCAAAAAAAAATGGAGTAATTTACTAACCTGAGTTCGACCTAAGATTCTCCAACCCAATTTATCCACAAAAAAACCACTGTTTTACTACCTTTTTTTAAACCCTTAGCCTATGTAGGTTTGTGCCGGTATTATATAATTGCTTTTATGATAAATTTATTTGTAATTGACGATCATCCTATATTTATTGAAGGTCTGAAAAAAATATTCGACCCTAAATCCGATAAAATAAAAATAAGCGGATGTGCTCACAGCGCATCAGAGGCTCAGCCCTTATTAAAAAGATCAAAAGCAAAAGTTGTTATACTCGATTTAGTAATGCCCGGTTTAAATGGCTCAGACTTTTGCCTTGTAATTAAAAAACAATATCCCGATAAAAAAGTAATAGCTTTAACTGGCGAAAGAGATTCGGAAGTTATATTTAATACATGGAGAAATAATGCAGATGCCATTTTAAGTAAATATTGTGGCAAGCAGGAACTAGTTGAAACAATTCATGATGTTCTTAAAGGAGAAACCGTGGCCGGAAGCAATATCCCAAGTATAAAAGAGTTAACATTCAAAAACTCTAATTCATTTAACATATTAACCAAAACCGAAACTCAGGTTCTTAAATTACTTGCAGAGGGTAATTCCAGAGAAAATGCATGTAATATTCTCGGCTTGAAATCGAATACCATACAATTCCATTGCCGGAATATCTTTAAAAAAATAAAAAGAAATAAATTGGTGTCAGTTATTGAGGAAGCTAAGCGCCTTGGCATTTTACAAGTTTAGTATTCAAATTAAACAAAATGAGAGAAAGCATTAACGAATTACAAAAATCCCTCATACAATTAGAGTTGAAACTTTGCCGCTAAATGAAGTGCCAATGGTTTAGCCACCCCATTAAAATAATCAATTATTTTAATTCTATATATGTTTTTTGGAAGAATGCCTGTAAAAGACTACAAATAAATGCACGTACAAAAAAAATGCAACCAACACATTATGAGGTTAGTAACATATATTACATAAGGATAACCCACCTAATTAGGTGGGTAAAAAACTACTGTTTTGGCTTAGCGCCCGAAGCTGTTTTGTTATTATATTTATCGTCAGAAAATATATTTTTTTCTTAAATTACTAACAAATAAAAACCTCCTTAAAATATTTACGAATATGAATCTGCTCAATAAACGAAAACAAGAAAAGGAGGTATGCCGGCAAAGATAAGTAAATACACGAATAAAGACTGTCATTATTTCTGATATTGTACTATCTATACAATATTGAGGTCCTGCCCACCAATCTAGATTTTTCTGACCTTCAGGCATTCGTGAAATCTAATTTTAACTTATTTAAATTTTAAAAATGAAAAAAATATTATTTGTTTGTATAGTATTCCTTATCGGAATTACTACAGTTTCTGCACAAGGTGCATATGAAGTAAAAGTTGACTGGACTGTCGATCAATCCTCAAATTGTTTGGAACATCCAACCCCATGGGGATATTTAGTTGGATTAACTATTTATGATGCAGCTAATGCTAATGCAATAGTGGTTTATAATGCATATAATCTTGAAAACAGCTCGGCCACTTCTTCTACATTTAGCGCCGCTCAAACGCAGGTTGAGGATTATTGTAATGCCTACCACGAGAATACACCTAGTTTAACGGTTGTTGTGGCTGTACGAATGTATGACCTTTCATCAGAAGAGCAGTTTTGTTTTGATAAAAGAACACAATCGGGTTATTCTTGTAGTTATTTCTATTTAAACGGGGTATTAGTAGATGGCTTACTAGTAACCGAGTAAGTAGCAGATTTATAGACTAATAAAAGCCTTATCAATTCTGGATAGGGCTTTTATTAGTATTTGTCAGAAATAATTTTTAATTTTACAATATTATGATGTCTAAAGTTTCTTTGTTGTTGTTCATGTTTTTAAGTTACAATCTTGCCCAGGCTCAAGACCAGGCCAATATCTGGCACTTCGGCAACAAGTGCGGGATTGACTTCAATACCGGCGAGCCGGTCAAGATACCCAATGTTATGCATTGGTCGGTAAATGCAAGTGCAAGTATCAGCGATCAAGACGGTAATTTCTTGTTTAGCTGCAACGGTAAAAAGATATGGAA
>JAADIS010000146.1:0-26636 GCA_013151215.1 Chlorobiota bacterium
CCCAATCGTTTGCATCAAAAGGCTCAAAAAATGAAGTATTGGGTTCCGAAGTCTCAAAAACACCTTCACCGTCAGGGCCATTGGCATAAACCCTTGCCCAGGTATCCCCACAATCGTCCGAGAGGCTAACTATCAAGGAGTCTTTTTGGTTATAACGCTGGGCATAAGCATATTCAAACGACATCAATACATTTTGATAGCCGACAAAACTCAATAAAGGAGACATAAGATAATCCCTTTCCCCCATTCCGGTATAATCAAAAATATCGACCCAAGCGGCATTGCTGCTTCCCGAAATACCGTTTACTTCTTTTATTTCCCAAGTTTTCTTACCATCCGGATTATCAACCGACCATCCTGAGGACTCAAGGCTAAGACCGTCGAAACCATTTAAGAATGGCAAGGGTTGGCCTCCGACATTAACATAATCTTCCTTCGTCAGTTCACTTTGACCTGCTGAGTTAGTAACAACGAGGGTAACACTATAGGCCCCTGAAGCGTCAAACATCACTTCGGGATTTTGGGAGTTTGAATCCGTTCCGTTGACAAAGCTAACGGTAGGCGGGTCGAAACTCCATGACCAGGATGTTGGGCATCCTTGGGAAAGATCAGTAAACAACGCTGAAAGGTTACTACATTGTATACTGTCGTCCGTAATGAAATCGACTTGTGGCAGCGTAGCAGAATCAACTGTAATATAGCCACTTACAGTTTTAGTATCTGTTCCTGCAGGATTGGTCACGGTCAATGTTACCTCGAAAGTACCTTCATCCAAATACTGAATATCCGTAGGGTTTTTATCAGTGGATGAAGAAGGTGTTGCCCCTTCGAATGTCCATGACCATTCTTGAGGAACGCCACTTGATTTATCGAAGAAATTAACTTTACAGCCGCTGGGGACAATGGTCTCATCCGAATCGAAATCGGCAAGAGGAGTACCATAATAGGCTGGCGACGACCATAATCCCCTGCCATAGGTAGATGCCCTTACTGCATCGTTTGCAGGATCGGCATCGTCAAGGAAAATCTCTATTTCCGTAAAATTTGCCGAAACAGGCAGGCTGTCAGAAAATAATATCCAATCGCTCATAAAGGCATTTTTATAATAAATTCCCGCATCGGTGCCAATATAAAGCCCTTCATCGTCATGTTTGTAATATTCAATGGTATTTGTTGAAACATTGGGGATATTCAGTGTTATATCGTTCCATGTAAGCCCTTTGTCCTCTGATTTGAACACCTTGGAATTCAGGGTTATATAAACTATATTTTCATCAAAAGGGTTGGTTTCGATATCTGTTACTGTTCCTGTACTCGGTTTCTGGTTTCCCAAATCAATCCAACTTGGGTTAGCAGATGTGAGGTTTTCTGTTTTATAGAAGCCGCCGCTTCCCTTTGAAACGTAAAAAATATCCATATTTGCTTCGCTCTGTTCCACAGCCTTGCAGTTGCCACCACCTATGTTCGATATTTTTTGCCATTGAACATTATATGATCTGATATTATGCGACCTCCATATATTTTTCATGCCCACATACATAGTCTCGGCATCTGTAACATCGAGGGAAAAAGGTGTAACCCAGGCACCAGATTCACCAATACCGCCTGAGATACTCCCCTGATTTTGATTATTGAGTATTCGAGAGATACTACCACCATTGTAGTATTCGCCATAGGCATAAGCATCGTTTGAATGATCGTAGGTACAATCCATTCCATCGCCTCCCATAACCGTAAGGAAACCCTGGCTGTCGCCAAGGAATGTTGCGGAACCATTATCCTGATAACCGTTCATCACCTTATCCTTATTGGTTTTTGCCTGACCGATTTTATAAATCTGCGAAATTGCCAAACCAGACGTAAGTTCTACCCAACTACTTCCATTTGTCGCGGAAGTATATATACCCCCGTCGTTTCCTGCATAAATATTTCCGTTTAGCGGAGAAAACTCCAAAACATGGCAATCGGCATGAACGGCAGGTTTACCACATCCACCATACCAATGTGAGACCATCGTCCAGGAAGCACCCCCATTAAGTGATTTCCAGATATTTACACCACCTGAATAAATTATGTTGGCATTTGTCGGGTCGCAAGCCAGGTCAAGGTCGTACCAACCTTGTCCACCTGAGCCGCCATCGCAATCATAGCCCATAATATTTGGCGATGACGATTTAAGGGTGAAATTCAATCCTGCATCGTCGGAGCGATATAATCCCGCAAAGGAACTTCCGCTAACAGTATGAAAATAAACTACATCAGGATCGGCTGCAGAAACTGCTATCACCGCCCTTGAAGCAGAACCAATCCCGGAAGTGATTTGTGTAAAACTTTCCCCTCCATCGCTGGAACGATAAAAATTACCTCCACCGGAGGCAAAAACAATATTTGGATCGTTGCTCTTGAAAACAACCTCTTTTATGTTTCCGGATTTGACCTTATACCAACCCAAGCCCGCATTGGTTGTTTTATAAAGCCCGCCGTCCGTAGCCGCAAAAATAATACTGTTGTTACTAGGGTGCATGAGCAGCCTGCCAACGGTTCGGTTTCCCATCCCGGTATTCCATTGATTCCATGTCTGACCACCGTCGGCACTTCTATAAACGCCCATACCTGTTGCATCACCGGCATCACGATCGCCTGTTCCCATATAAATCACCAAGGGGTTTACATAGTCAACAACTATGGAGGAAACGCCAAGTGTGGGCAGGTTATCGGTATAACTTATCCATGTGGAACCGGCATCCTCGCTTATCCACAAGCCGCCCGCAGGTGCACCTACGTATATGACGGACGAATTTGTAGGATGGAAGGCTATGGCGTTTACCCTACCATTCCCGTTGGGTTGTCCGGTACCTGAATTACCCGGTTTTTCAATTGGTTCCCCTGAAAGTCGTTATCACGGTTAGCATAATTTGATACGAACTTTTCAAATTCATCATAAACTTCTGACTCAACCTTCCGCGTTCCATCGGCATTAAGCCTGTTGCGCCAATGATCTTCCCACCGCTTAAAAGGCTTATAACCACAGCCTTTTGTTATTTCCCTTCCGTCCCAATACTGATTGAAAGCATCAACGGTTTCATAAAAGTTTGCGGATGCATCCTGCATCATATCGATCCAGTATGGGTATTCAGAATAGTTTTTTTGCTGATTTTCAGACTGTTGCGCATTCAACGGAAATGCAGTTAGGTATAAAATCGCCATCAAGACGAAAGTCAAAAGTTTTTTCATGATTATAAATATTTTTCCTTCTTATCTAATACATGACAATAGTTTGCATATATCGGTTGTTCAATGGAAGCTTGTAATTCCAGGTCAATAATGACGTGATGTAAAAAGGCAACAAAAAAGCCAATGAGTTTATGGTATATTCATAAACTTGTGCGCTTGTAGCGAGACCCTCCACTGCGGGTTTTCCATAATATACCCGGTAATATCGTTTATTACCTCTTGGGATTTACTCCATTCTGCTTGTAGATAAAGAACACAGCTATCATTGACGAGTGCGGCATTTTCCTCAGCCCATCTCAAATCATCGATATTCTCTATTATCATTTTAAGTTCGTTGGCACGAGGATATAATGATGGATGTGGCGGTTTGTTTTTTTTAGGTGAAAGGCATATCCAATCCCATTCCCCGTCTAAAATATTTGCGCCTGAAGTTTCGATCATAGTTTTAACACCCTTTGCCTTAAGTTGCGAGCTCAGGTATTCCAGAGGATAAAGAGAGGGCTCCCCCCCCGTTACGACGACGGTCCCTGCCTTTGTCCGTGCCGCATTTTCAATAACGGGATCAATATCGACAGTTGGCCAGTTTTCTGGATTCCACGAACGTTTGGTGTCGCACCATTTACAACCCACGTCACAGCCACCTATCCTAATAAAATAGGCAGCGGAACCCATATTGAATCCTTCGCCTTGAAGGGTGTAGAATTCTTCCATGACCGGTAATTTACGGCCTCCGTCAAAAATTATATCACTCTTATTGTATTCCACTATTCTTTTATGAATTTTTTCTCCAAAGTCCCGGTACTTCCGCTTACCCTGACAAAATATATTCCCGGTTTCAGGTGTTTCAGGTTCATTTTTATCCTATAGGAATCTTCCTTTTTATCCACTTTATATTTCTTCATTTTCATCATGATTCCCATGCTGTCATAAATCGAAACCTGATAATTGCCGCTGGGCAATTTCGTAAAAAGGAGTGTTAGTTTTTTCTTGTTTAACGGATTGGGGTAAACTTTGAAGTTAAACCCTTTTAATTTTGTTTCGGCCATGGAAGAAGCATTCTCTCCTGTCCATTGTGTCGTGGAGAAATCATATAAGGCAGGTCTGAAAAGCGTTGTCTTCTCCGAACTGATGATTCCTTTTTCACCCTTTATAAAACATATTCCCTCAGTTTGTGTCGCCGGGATGTTGAGCATGTCGATACGACGTTTGTTGCCCGAGAAAAAATCCTGACCTTCAAAATCGAACATCAACCAAATAAAAGGTATCCATGTATGGTTGGTATAACCTACCAAAACCAGTTGCTTACCGTTTTCGCTTAAATCGGCACCGGTTACCAGGCCTGAGGAATTGAAAGTTTGCAACAAATCGGCTATATAATCACCTTCTAATTTCGGCAAACTGTAAAGCTTGCTTTTATTGTCTCCTCTGTTTTTTGAGAACAAATAGAGATTATCGCCGCTTGCTATAAGCGCTTCGCAATCGAAATTATTTTCCTTCTTTTTGGATATTGTTCCCGGATAGTCGGGATAGCTAAAGCTTATTTTTTCAGCAGATACAACTGCATCCAGTGAATCAGGAATATCCGACTTCCGGACAATGTATATTGCCAGATCGTCACGGTTTCCTGAGTTGTTGCCGAAATCGCCAACATAAATATAATCGTCGTCCTGGGCAATGTCCTCCCAGTCGATATTGGTGGCACCAGACAAACTTATCCTTTGAATAATATTTCCGCTAAGGGTATCGAGTTTGTATATAACTGCTTCCCCACCACTGTCGTTATGAGTCCAATATCCGTTAGCCCATGAAATCAGTCCTGAAGTTTCCTCAACTTCACCGTGCAGAAAAAAGCGGAAATCCGGTTTGTAGATAGTTGGATTGTATGTACAACTTCCATCATTAATTGTAGCATCGCTATTAAAGTTGTTCGCTTGCGGATCGGTACAACCATAAACATCTTGTGCATTCGCATTAAATGCAAAAATCAAAAGTAAGAATAGTGATAAGGTAGTTTTCATTATAACTAGTTGTAATTATATAATTTAGGCTATCGCTAATGAGAGCCAAAACCAAATTAAAAAAACCTATACACGCGGATAGATCTCATGTTTCGAGGCCTCGAAAGTATTTCTCAAAAGCATGGCTATGGTCATTGGGCCAACGCCTCCGGGCACGGGTGTAATAAAAGAAGATTTCTTTTTAACTTCTTCATAATCAACATCTCCAACAATTTTATAGCCTTTTTCGTTATTTTCCGGGATACGGTGTATTCCCACATCAATAACAACGGCACCTTCTTTTACCATATCCGCTTTTACAAATTGCGGTTGACCGATGGCACAGATCAGGATATCGGCCGTCTTCATTATCTCCTCCATGTTTTGTGTTTTGCTATGGCAAATAGTTACAGTAGCATTTCCCGGCTTTGTCTTCTTCGACATCAATATGCTCATTGGGGAGCCAACAATATTCGATCTGCCCAGGACAACACAATGTTTTCCCTCTGTATCTATTTTATATCTGGAAAGCAATTCCATTATGCCTGCGGGTGTTGCCGAGAGATATGCCTGTTGCCCTATGGCCATTCTTCCAACGTTCATAGGGTGGAAACCGTCCACATCCTTCGAGGGGTCGATTCTTGATATAACTTTATCGACATCAATATGTTTGGGGAGCGGTAACTGGACTATGAAGCCGTCAACATCATCGTCATTATTCAAGAAATCTATTGTTGCCAATAGCTCATCCTCTTCAATATCCTCTTTAAACTTATAAGTAGATGATGTCATCCCTACTAAACGTGCAGCTTTTTCCTTGCTTGCCACATAGGTCTGGCTGGCGGGGTCCTCCCCTACGATGATTGCCGCAAGATGAGGCGCTTTTTCTTCCCTGTCGATTATTTTAGAAATCTCTTTACGGATTTCCTCCTTTATCTTTTTGGAGATTTTTTTTCCATCAATAATTTTTGCTTCTTTACCCATTGCTCAAGTTATTCTTTTTTAGCCGCTCGTCCTTGGCTTTCCTCGATTATCTTCTTTTCATGGCGTTCATCATATTAGCCATTTTCCTGCCACCGCCACCGGTCATCATCTTCATCATCTTCGACGTTTCGGCAAACTGCTTTATCAACCTATTGACTTCCTGTATGTTGGAGCCGGCGCCATTGGCAATGCGTTTGCGGCGGGAACCGTTCAGCAGTTTGGGGTTCTCCCGCTCTTCGGGGGTCATCGACTGTATTATTGCTTCTATTCCTTTAAAAGCATCATCATCAATATCAACATCTTTTATGGCTTTGCTCATACCCGGTATCATCCCCATCAGGTCTTTTACATTACCCATTTTTTTTATCTGTTGAATTTGCTTCATGAAGTCGTTGAAGTTGAATTGGTTTTTCGCGATTTTCTTTTGCAGTTTCCTGGCTTCCTCTTCATCGAACTGCTCTTGTGCTTTTTCAACCAAAGAAACAATATCGCCCATTCCGAGTATCCTGTCAGCCATACGGCTGGGGTGAAACAGGTCGAGGGCATCCATTTTCTCGCCAATACCAACGAATTTGATAGGTTTTTCAACAACAGACCTGATTGTAAGTGCGGCACCACCGCGGGTATCACCATCAAGTTTTGTGAGAACAACACCATCGAAATTCAATAAATCGTTGAAGGCTTTGGCAGTATTTACCGCATCCTGGCCTGTCATTGAATCAACCACGAATAATATTTCCTGAGGATTGATGGCTTTCTTGATATTTGAAATCTCGGTCATCATTTCCTCATCGACGGCCAAACGTCCGGCAGTATCGACGATTACAATATTTTTTCCGTATTCTTTCGCTCTTTTAACAGCATTCTTGGCAATTTGAACCGGATTTTTACTATCTTCTTCGGTATAAACCTCGGCACCGATCTGTTCACCCAAAACTTTCAACTGGTTTATGGCCGCTGGGCGGTAAACGTCACCTGCAACAAGCATAACCTGCTGACCTTTTTTGCTCTTAAGATAGTTTGCCAGTTTTGCCGAGAAGGTAGTTTTACCTGAACCTTGAAGGCCTGCAATTAAGATAACGGCCGGATCGCCTTTGGTATTTATCCCAACTTGTTCGCCGCCCATTAGTTCTGCAAGCTCGTCGTGAACTATTTTCACCATAAGCTCACCGGGCTTAATAGCATTCAGCACATCGGAGCCAAGGGCTTTGGCTTTAACTCTCGATGTAAAATCCTTGGCAATTTTATAACTAACGTCGGCCTCTATCAAGGCCTTCCTTATTTCTTTAACCGACTCGGCTACATTGATTTCCGTAATGCTTCCGTGCCCCTTGAGTATCTTGAACGACCTGTCCAGCCTGTCGCTTAATCCTTCAAACATATTATCCGTTTTTTTTAGGCTGCAAAAGTATAAAAAAAAGCCTTATCGAAATCCTTATATTTTAAGACCATTTGATTGAATTTAAGCAGGTCGTTTCATTTACATTTATAGAATTCGTTTTTTGAAACACCTATTGCTGTTTTTTCCATACTTTTACATTTTTGAGAAATAATTTTTCTTGTTCAACAAATGGATAGTAACCAAATAAATAACTTATTCTTAAGGAGTGCATTAACGGAAGAAAATCCCTTTATCTCAACTGCCGAAGTTGGGCAATGGTTGCAAAAAAGGAAGGATACTGTTGAGGTTGATGTTGAACGAATCGCTTTCGACAAACTCAATGAATGGAAATTCGACAAGAAAAATGGCAATCTGCATCACCTTAGCGGGAAATTTTTCTCCATCGAAGGAATAAAAGTATCAACAAGTGTAGGTGAGGTTCTAAATTGGGAACAGCCTATCATAAATCAACCGGAAATAGGGCTATTAGGAATACTCACTAAAAAAGTTGATGGTATTTTATATTTCTTGCTCCAGGCAAAAATTGAACCGGGCAACATAAACTATGTTCAACTTGCGCCTACATTGCAGGCCACGGAGAGCAATTTTACGATGGTGCATAAAGGCAAGAAACCCCTTTTCTTAGATTATTTCCTTAAAGCAGAGAAGGAAAAAATCCTTCTCAACCAATTGCAAAGCGAGCAGGGAGCAAGGTTCTTGAAGAAAAGAAACAGGAACATTATCGTAATAAGCGAAAACAAAATACCTGATAATGAATATTTTGTATGGCTAACTTTAGCCCAGATAAAAAAACTCATGAAGTACGATAATTTCATAAATATGGATACCAGAACTGTTGTCTCGGGTATTCCTTATGGAAGATATACAGCAGACGAGCTCAGGCTTTTTGAAACCTATAATATTAAAACCAATGAAAATGCTTTTAGTTATGACCTGCTTCGTTCAACGCTTGATTTTGATTCGGCATTGCATTCTTTTGATGAAATTATAGCATGGCTAACTGCCTTAAAAGCAAAGTACAAACTCCAAATCGAGAAAAAGTCGCTTCTAAAGCTCAAAGACTGGAAAATAGGAGAATCGGAAATCTTTCATATAAAGCAAAAGTATTTTAAAATTTTTGCAGCAAACATAAGCATAAGCAACAGGGAAGTAAAAAGTTGGCAACAACCTCTTGTTGAGCCTGTTGACGAGGGGATAATAGCGTTTATCGTCAAGAAAATTAAAGGGGTGATGCATTTGCTGGTTCAAGCCAAACTTGAGTGCGGCAATTACGATATACTTGAAATGGCTCCCACAGTACAGTGCATAACCGACAGTTATGATATTAGCGAAGATTTACCATTTTTGAGTTATGTTCTTAATGCCAAACCAAACCAGATCAAACTCGACACTATGCAGTCGGAAGAAGGCGGCAGGTTTTATAAAGAACAAAACAGGAACATGATAATTCAAGCGGATGATGACTTTCCAATGAATATTCCTGAGAATTTTATCTGGCTCACTATTAATCAGTTAAGCATGTTTTTAAAATTCAACAACTATTTAAACATTCAATCGAGAAGTTTAATAGCCGCACTCGATTTTTTACAAGAATTTGAATTTATTTCCGGTGATTTATGAAAATACCTTTCAATAAACCATATATTTCCCCAAAAGAGGAAGAATACATTATCCGGGCTTTAAAGTCGCAGCGGCATTCCGGGAACAATGCCTTTGGACAAAAAGCCATCAGTTTCATGAAGGACAAATATGGCTTCAATGAAATTTTCCTGACCCCTTCTTGCACATCAGCCATGGAAATGGGTGCTTTGTTGGCGGGAATAAAGCCAGGGGACGAGGTTATATTGCCCTCTTATACATTTAGTTCGACGGTAAACTCAGTAGTGATTTTTGGTGCAAAACCGGTTTTTTGTGAAATCGAACCCAATACACTAAATATAGATGTTTCAATGATTGAATCACTTATTACACCGAGAACCAAAATGATAATCCCAATTGATTATGCGGGTATTTCATGCGAAATAGAAGAAATAATGAAGATTGCCGACAAGAATAATATTATTGTTATGCAGGATTGTGCACAGTCCTTCGGCGGATATTTCAACGGAAAACCCAACGGAAGCATCCCGCACCTAGCGGCATTTAGTTTTCACGAAACAAAAAACATGAATGCCGGCGGAGAGGGGGGCGGACTGGTCGTCAACGTTCCCGAATGGCATCAGAAAGCATATTTCATGCAAGAAAAAGGCACTGACAGAAGATTGGTTCTCGATGGTGTAAAAAGCAAATATTCATGGGTAGAAAAAGGAAGCAGCTATTTGCTTTCTGATTTATTGGCTGCAGGCCTACTGGCCCAGTTGGAAGGCGAAGAAGAAATCATTTCAAAAAGGAGGCTAGTTACCGATGCATATTGCCAACTTTTCAACAGTTTCAAAAAGCGGGGTAATTTAAATATCTATATTTCTGAAGATCACATAAAAACAAATCACCACGCATTTTGGGTAGTTTTCGATGAGGCTGATAACAGACGCCGCTTCATAGAAAGATTAAGGGCCTTCGACATATTTGTTTACATTGGCTATATGCCTTTGCACTCATCTCCCATGGGAGTAAAATTCGGCTATAAGCCTGACAGCCTTCCAATTACAGAGGAGATAAGCAAAAAGGTGGTGCGTCTTCCGTTTTATGCCGGAATGGCCGATGATGGATTAATTTATACTATCGAAAGAATGTCGTTGGTATTAAACGAGATTTATGGCAAGTAAAAGCAAACTTCGGTTTTGTGTAATTGGCTGTGGTAATATATCATTGAAATATTCCATAAATGCCTTGATTGAATCTGAAAACAGCGAAGTTGTTGTTTGCGTTGACCATGGGCAATCGAAAAAGAAAGTTATTGAAGAAAGGTTCAGGCTCCCGTTCGGGACAAGCTTTGGCAGGGCTTTGAAGGACTATGATTTTGACGCCGTTTACATAGCCACTCCCACAGCTTCGCATAAGGAATTCGCCCTGGAAGCAGCAGAAAACAAAAAACATATCTTATGTGAAAAATCGCTGGCTGCCAATTTCGTTGACGCCGAGGAAATGGTTTTTGCGGCACAAAACAACGGAGTGGCCCTTTTCGAGGGCTTTATGTATCAGTTTCACCGCCAGAATATTTATATTAGGAACTTGCTAAAAAAAAATGTCGTCGGGGAAGTGTTCCTGATAAATGCTTGGTTTGGTTTCCCCAAAAGACCAAATACCGATTTTCGCTTAATAAAGCATAAGGGCGGCGGCGGATTGCTGGATGCAGGTGCTTATACTGTCCATTTGGCGAGAAATGTCTTTGGTTCGGAACCAATTAAAATAAACGCCGGCATGCAAGTACGAAAAGAAATCGATATTAGCGGGAGCATAACCCTGAACTTCACCCACCACCGCTCCGCACATCTTTATTATAGCATGGACTCGTTTTACAAAAACAAATATGAACTATGGGGGGAAAAGGGGAATATAAGGGTTGAACGAGCATTTTCCGTTGCTCCCGACCATGAGCCTGAAATAATAGTCGAGACGGCAAAGGGCATTGAAAAAATCATATTAAAACCTGACAATCATTTCATTAAAGAGATAGATTATTTTTGCGAAAACCATCTGCGGCTATCGGTTCGTGAACAATGGTATAAAGAGGCAGCGGCACAGGCCATGACCTTGGAGAATATTGTTCAAAGGAATAATGCTGCCGGATGACGGTTTTTAAACTAGCAAAATATTTTCATGCTCCGTTATTGCAGAATTTTGCAATATTTGCAAACTTAAAATAAAAGATGTGATAATTGCCGTAAACACACGATTGTTATTAAAGAATAAACTTGAAGGAATCGGATGGTTCACTTATGAATCGTTGAAGCGTATTGTAAATCAGCACCCCGAACATACGTTTTACTTTATTTTTGACAGGAAATACGATGACGACTTCATATTTTCGGAAAATGTAAGCCCCATAGTATGCGGCCCGCAAGCAAGGCATCCGATTCTTTTTTATTTATGGTATGAGTGGTCTATTCCACGAGTCTTAAAAAAAATAAAAGCAGATTTGTTTTTATCTCCGGACGCCTTTGGTTCGCTAAGGGCAAAAACAAAAACCCTGACGGTGATCCATGATTTGAACTTTGAGCATTTCCCGAATATAATGCCACGTTTAACACAAAAGTATTATAAATACCTAACGCCTAAATTCGCCGTATCGGCAGATAGGATAGCCACGGTATCAGAGTTCTCGAAAAGCGATATTGTTGAACAGTACGGTGTTCCGGCAAACAAGATAGATGTTGTATATAACGGTGCTAACCTGAAGTTCAAGCCCATATCCGGGGAACAAAAAACCTTCACGAAAAACAAATACACCGGCGGGAATGATTTTTTTGTCTTCATAGGCGCATTAAATCCCAGGAAAAACCTGATAAACCTTTTTAAGGCCTTCGACATATACAAACGTAACGACAAAACGGAGACAAAACTGTTGATCGTCGGAGAGAAAATGTACTGGCCGGGCGAAATAAAGTCTGTTTATGAGGAAATGGGATTCGGACAAGACGTGATTTTTGCAGGAAGGCTCGAACCAGACGAACTGTACAGAGTGGTTGGATCGGCCATAGCAGTTACTTATGTTTCTATATTCGAAGGTTTCGGCATTCCGATCGTGGAGGCCTGGTATGCCGAAACCCCTGTAATAACATCGAATGTAACATCGATGCCTGAGATAGCGGGCGATGCGGCGCTGATTACAGATCCTTACGAACCTGAAAGCATTGCCGCAGCATTAAAAAGTATTACCTTTGATGCCGGGCTGCGCAATAAATTAATAGAAAAAGGAAGAAAGAGAAGGTCAAGGTTTAACTGGCAGAAAACAGCCGATAAACTTTGGTCATCGATAGAAAGAACCATAAACCAATAGCCAAAATGAATATTTTAATCTTAGGATCGGGAGGAAGGGAGCATGCACTGGCATGGAAATTATCGCAGAGCGAAAAGACCGATGACTTATTTATTGCCCCCGGAAATGCCGGGACCAGGGAGTTGGGGACAAACATCCCCATCGACATCAACGATTTCAACGAGCTAAAAAAGGTGGTAGTCGAGAAAGATATCGACATGATGGTTGTTGGGCCCGAAGTGCCGCTAGTAAACGGTATTAGCGACTATTTCAAAAACGAGCCTGCCTTGCAGAACATTGCCATTATAGGGCCGGTAAAACAAGGCGCCATGCTTGAAGGCAGCAAGGAATTCGCCAAGAAGTTCATGAAGCGCCACAATATCCCGACAGCCGCTTACAAATCGTTCAACACCAGCAACCTCGAAGAAGGATATAAGTTCCTCGAAACCCTCGAGGCACCTTATGTCCTCAAGGCCGATGGCCTTGCAGCCGGAAAAGGTGTTTTGATACTCTATGATCTGGAGCTTGCAAAAAGCGAGCTTGCCAAAATGATAGAAGAAGCCAAATTTGGCGAAGCCTCTGCAAAAGTGGTCATCGAAGAATTTCTTGACGGCATCGAATTATCGGTTTTCGTTTTAACGGATGGCAAATCTTATGTTATCTTGCCGGAAGCCAAGGACTATAAAAGAATAGGCGAAGGCGACAGCGGGCTGAACACCGGCGGGATGGGCTCTGTCTCCCCGGTCTCGTTTGCAACGTCCGAATTTATGGACAAGATTGAAAACCAGATTATTAAACCCACCATTGATGGGCTTATCGAAGAAAATATCGACTATAGGGGTTTTATATTCTTTGGCTTGATAAAAGTTGGTGATGAGCCGTATGTGATAGAATACAACTGCCGCATGGGCGATCCCGAGGCGGAATCAGTGATACCAAGGATAAAATCAGACCTTGTTGATGCCTTTGAAGCAGTTGCCAACAAGAGCCTCGACACATTTAAAATTGAATTCGACGAAAGGCATGCTGCGGCTATCATGCTCGTTTCTGGCGGTTATCCGGAATCGTATGAAAAATCGAAGCATATCAGCGGCATCGAGAACCTCAAGGACTGCATCTTGTTTCATGCCGGAACCTCAAACGATATAAATACAGGTGAGGTCAAAACATCGGGCGGCAGGGTAATTGCAATCTGCTCATACGGAAACAGCATGCAGGAATCCCTTGACATGGCTTATGAGAAAGCAAACCTCATCGAATATGAAGGCCGGTATTTCAGAACTGATATCGGTTTCGACCTAAAATAATTATTTTGTTTGTAAGAATCTATAAATCAGGACATCTTGCTCATTCAACCAGCATAATTATTATCGCTTTGGTTTTATGGGCCCCATCGGTTTTCAAGTATTTGCCCGATACTCGTATGATTTACGATGCTCCTTTTTACGAGCTTCTCAACTTTATTGTCGGCAACAGCCGGTTTGCTGTTTCAATAATAAACCTACTACTGATAATATCAGGTGGTTTACTGATAAATTACATAGTTGTTGGCAATGAAATTGACGTTAAAACAAGTGTCTTGGGCTTGTTCTTCTATGTAGTCCTTAGCCTTGCGAACACAAGCTTTGCGGGCAGCAACAGGTTTCTGGTCGTTAACGTATTGCTTTTATTGATGCTGAACCAATTATATAAGATTCAGAAAACCGATTATGCCCTTGCCCCACTTTACAATGCCTCCCTTTTAGCAGGAACGGCTGCTTTGTTCTACCTTCCGATACTGCTATTGCTTCCTTTTATTTGGATTACGTTGCTAACCCTCGGGGTATCAAGATGGAGAGAATATGTTGTCGCGGCAATCGGCCTGGGGCTGCCTTTGTTTTTTGCTTTCAGCTACTATTATTTCTTCGATCTAACCGATATCTTTATCAATAGCTTTCATCAGGCTTTTAGCGTTAATTTCCAGATTGGGGACTTAAACTTCTTCGATCTCATTATCCTAATATTGCTTGCCGGGATAATTGTTTCAGCATTTTTCATGCAAGCAAACTCTTTATACGAGAAAAACATCGCCCTAAGGCAGAAGTTGATTATAAACCTCTGGATGCTGGTTTTCATGCTGTTGTTAGCGATATTCAAGCTTGATGACATTAAAAGCATTTTGCTCATAAGTATTCCGTCCACGATTATTTTAAGCAATGTGTTGAATACGACAAGAAAGCTAAAATGGATCGATTTATATATAAGCCTGATTGTCATCCTGATATTCACGAATCAATATTCGCTATTTTTTGATGCTTAAATATTCGTTTTCAGACAAGATAGAAGCAGGATGCGACGAAGCAGGAAGGGGCTGTTTGGCAGGGCCTGTTTTTGCAGCTGCGGTGATACTTCCCAAAGGTTTCAGGAGCGAACTGCTGAACGACTCAAAAAAGCTGAACAAAAAACAAAGGGACGAGCTCAGGCTTATTATTGAAAACGAAGTCGAGCACTGGGCAGTCGCTAGCGTTTCCAATACCGAAATTGATGAGATTAACATCCTGAACGCCTCTTATTTGGCGATGCACAGGGCTATCGGGAAACTCAAGTTAAGCCCGGAACTGCTTCTAATCGATGGCAACAGGTTTAATAAATACAATAACATAAATCACGTATGCATCATTAAGGGTGACGGTGAATATATGTCGATAGCGGCAGCCTCGATTTTGGCAAAAACGCATAGGGACGAATTCATGGAAAACGCAGCCCTTGAGCATCCTGAGTATAATTGGGCATCAAACAAAGGCTATCCGACCAAAGAGCATAAAATTGCGATAATGAAATTCGGTTATGCCGAGCTGCACCGGAGGACTTTTAACGCAAACATACAGATGAAGATGGAGTTTTAAATGCCATTAGCGGGCAGGGGGGATGAATTTCTTCCTAAACCCGAAGGCCGCATTTGAGCAAGCTCCTTTATTTTTGCTCGAACACCTTCCTTTATCGAGGCTGAATTTAAGTGCCACATAAATATCAACTCCGTCAAGATCACTTATTCCCAGAAGAGTCCCAAGCCGCTCGCTACCAATTGTCAATGGCCCGTATCTAAGGGCGGCGCCAACCCTCACATACTCATACTGCAATATGGAAACAGGAATGCTTAGCGCAAGGATATCGTGTTCGAAGCGCGGTACGATTGCTATCTGTGATGGGCGCCTTAACTGTTTCTTATTTAATAGTATAGGCTGCATGAACATTGCCGAAACATAAATATTCCGGGAAAAATGCCCTTCGAACTGCAGGCTCAGGGCCGTTGGCAAGCCGATTGACATCCTGTCGCCCGTCTCCGATTTGTCGGGGTCGCCATAAAAGGCCTTGCTCAACTGCTTCATGGAAATATTGATATTATGGAACTCGACGGTGTCGAACTGTGCCCAAAAAACGCTGACATTGTCAAAATTATGCTTTTGCGTGTTTTTATTGAAATATACAGCGCCCAGATCCAAGAGCGAGACCCCGATTTTATAGATAAAATCCTCATAGGGCTTGCTGCATGCCCTGCTTTCCCCCCTCAAGGGGAAACTGCTTTTCATACGTGTGTAAACAAAGCCTATGTCCACTCCCCCGCCAATTCCTTTAAAAGTTGGCCCTTGGTTGATTATATCGGCAGAATCGTAATTAACGGGCAATGCAAAGCCGAACTCGGCATTATAATCGAACACTTGTACCGTCTTGGGGTCGTAAACTATATAGTTTACATGATCGTTGACACTATAGGCCCCATGATAGGCAAGGTCAAGTTTTACGGAGCCGCCAAGGGTCAGCTTACCTTTATATGGCCTGGCAAAATCCCATGCCCAGCTAGCACCGGCCTCCATCCATGACATAGAGGAAAAGTTGAAGTTATAATCATCATAAACAACATCTTGCATTTTTTCGTAGGTAAGCCCTTCATAAATAAAAATTGGTATCTCAAAGGGAATATTAGTCGCGCTGCTCACAGCCCTGGCCGAGAAGCTCAAGCCAAAGGCAAAGTTCCCGTCCTGAAACATGGCTGACGGCCCTATTGCCCTAGCAAACTGGAAAACCTGTTTCGGCCTAATGTTGTCATAATAGGTGTAAATACCATTGTACCTCCACTTCCCATATTTGGGAATCAGGGTATCGCTTTGCAACAGTTCCCAAATATTCATATCCTCCTTAGGCACATAAGCCCAATTGTTTTTCGCAAAGGCATGGCCCCCAACAATGTTAACGTCGATATATGCTTTGGACCCGGTCATCAAGGCCGGGTTTAAAAAACTTGAGTTGATGCCGCTATAGTTTCCGAAAGCAAGGCCTAGCATTTCCTGTGCTTCAAGCCCTGGGGCAAACACGATAAAAAATAAAATCAATATTTTAAACTTCACCCTACCCATCAACATCAAATTATCATTGCTACTAACAGCAATTCCATCTCGTATTTAAAATACAGAAAATCAAAACCTGCCGCAAGATCAATACGAATAGTATTTACCTTCTCCTCTTTTTTTTGAACTTTAGTTTTTGCTTGTCCGAATAGCCATATTCCAGATTATAGCAGTCGTTATGTGACTTAGGTTTGCACCTGCCCTTTTCCAATCCCAATTTCAGGGAGAAATAAATATCCATGCCATCCAGATTGCCTGCTCCAAGCCATGTGCCCAGCCTTTCGGTTCCTATTGTTAAAAAATAAAGTCTGAGGGCAGCCCCTACTCTAGGATATTGATATTCATATAGCGATATAGGTAGTGAAAATTCCACATATTTTGTTTCGTATCGAGGTATTATTGCCACCTGGGCAGGACGCCGCATAGTATGCCCGTTAAACCTTATTGGGTGGATCCAGTAGGCGCCGAAAAAGATATTGTTCTTAAAATGATAGTCGCCCTGGACACTTAATGCGGTTGGAAGTCCGATTTTTATACTATTCCCTTTAAGTGAGGCATCGGGGTCGCCATAAAATAAATTGCTCATCTCGCCAACCACCTGATTAACATTGTCGAAAGAAACAGTATCGTAGTTTTGCCACAGCACTCCCACGTTTTCAAAGGAATGCAGCTGTGCGTTATTTTTATAGTTTATGCGCCCGATGTCGAGTATTGAGACTCCGATACGATAAACATAATCCTCATATCGTTGTTCGCATGGGCGACGCCATCTCTTATTATCGATATTCTTCCGTTTAACGAAAACAGCACCTATGTCGATGCCTAAGCCGGAGCCTTTAAAAGTAGGCCCCGAATCGGGGAAATCGCTATTGTTATAGTCGATTGGAAGCGCAAAACCCACTTCGGCATCAAGGTTCGTGATATTTATCACACTATCGTTCTGGACCATATATTCAACATTGCTGATATCGCCATAGGCTCCCGAATAACCCAGGAGGTATTTAACGCTAATGCCAACAGTTACCTGGTTATCAAGGAAATGATAAGCGTCATAAGCATAGCTCAAGCCTATTTCGCCCCATACGTTTGCCTGAAGATCCATATTGTAGTCGTTAAACTGTATATTTTGCAGCGGGGTATAGCTCATGCCTTCATATCCAAAAACAGGCATTTCCCAAGGAACGCCAGTACCGGCGGTAAACACCCTCAGGGCAGTGGAAAAGCCAAGCGCATGTTTCCCATATTGCATCATTGCCGAAGGGCCAAGCACGCGAACATTTGTAGCAAGGCTTTTTAAGCTCTCGTTTTTATAATAAAGAAAGTTGTTCCCTTCCTCATAGGTTGGAAGCGGTTTTATCCTCACGGCATCCCACATATTATAATCGGCGCCCGGTATGTACGCAAAATTATTATTGACGAAAATATTGGCGCCAATAATGTTTATATCCACGAAATTATGCTGGTGAGTCAACATTGCAGGGTTTGCAATTATCGAGTTAACGCCGCTATAGTTGCCAAGGCTTAACCCGAACATTTCCTGCCCTCTAACACTAGATGTGCTGATTATCAGAAAACAAACAAATGAATATATTAATCTTTTAACGATATTACCTATTTTTATCGATGGTTTTTAATAAAAAATAATCCTCAATTATCAAACTACAAAATTAATTATTTAGTACTTCCATTTAACTAAAAGCGATAATTTATAAACTACTTTTTGTTAATTAGTTTGAGAGAGAATAAAAAGTGTTGATGCCCGTATATTTCGTTCAGACTGTAATTATACAAAAAATAATTTATATTTGCTGTAATCTTATCACGAATTTATGTACGAAACGCTCTCCAACCTCGATCATATAAGGTTGAATTTCAGTCAGGAAAGTTTGCATGCCTTAAACATTGCAATAGGTTTTTTAATGTTTGGTGTTGCGCTAGAAATAAAAATCCAACAGTTCAAAGACGTAATAAACAGTCCGAAGTCGGCAATAATAGGCTTTGTGTCGCAGTTTTTAGTTCTGCCATTGTTGACATTTTTAATTGTTATTGCCCTAAGAGGCATTATTACCCCAACCATGGCCTTGGGGATGATATTGGTGGCTGCCTGCCCGGGAGGTAATTTCTCGAATTTCATCTCGTCGCTGGCAAAAGCCAATGTTGCTCTTTCGGTTAGCCTGACAGCAATAGCAACCGTTAGTGCGGTAATATTGACGCCACTTAACTTCTCCTTATGGGGCAATTGGGCAATAAATATCTATTCGCATGCCAACCCCGACCTTGTCCGCCCTTTGGAAATAGATGTTTATCAGATGTTTAAGACTGTTTTTATTATTCTTGGGCTGCCTTTAATCTTTGGGTTGACAATAGGCAATAAGTTTCCTGCATTTACCAAGAAAATTGTAAGGCGCATCAAGCAAATTTCCTTGATAGTATTTACTACCGTAATTGTTCTCGCACTGATGAAAAACTCTGAGCACCTTGTTAATTACCTCAAGTATGTATTTGTTTTAGTGCTTATACACAATGCCTTAGCCTTGGGCTCAGGATATTTGCTCGGAAAAATATTCAACCGACCGCTCGCCGACAGGAAAACATTGTCGATCGAGACCGGGATTCAAAATGCTGGCCTAGCCCTTGTCCTCATCTTCAACCCCAAAATATTCCCTCCCGAAATGGAACTTGGCGGAATGGCAATAGTTGCGGCATGGTGGGGAATTTGGCATATGCTGGCAGGCTTGTTGCTTGCTGGATATTGGACAAACTTCACTTTTGGTTTAAGCAGAAAAGCAAAAGCGGCAGGTTGATATGGGAAAACATAATATTGAGAAAAAATCCATTGGATATAAGCTTTTGCACAAGCTTGTCGGCTTCTGGCACAATATTGTTTATTACCGTGGTATCATTAAAATAAACAAGCACAACATACCTGAGGACGGCAGTGTGATTTTTACCCCTAACCACCAAAACACCCTTATGGATGCTTTGGCGCTGTTGTTCAACATAAAGCGTCAATTGGTGTTTGTTGCCAGGGCTGATATTTTTAAAAACAAAAAAATCGCAGCCATACTTTATTTCATGAAGATACTTCCCATTTTCAGGATACGCGACGGATATGACAGCCTAAAGAACAATAAGGAAACCTTTGACAAAACCGCAGATGTCTTAAGGGAAGGAAACGGCTTGGTGATACTTCCCGAAGGCAATCATGCCGGGAGACACCGTTTGCGCCCTTTAAAAAAAGGCTTTGCGCGTATAGCATTTCAAACCGAGGAAACACATAATTTTGATTTGGACATCAAGATAGTCCCCGTAGGAATTGATTATTGCAACTATTATAAAATACGCGAGAATTTATTACTGAACTTCGGACGCCCGATAAGCATATCGGATTATAAGGATCGATATTTAAAGAACAGGGCTCAGGCCCTAAACAAAATCAGGGAAGACCTGAGCCGTGCATTGAGCGAGGTGATGATCGATATCAAATCGGAAAAATATTACTCAACATATCAAAGCCTCAGGGAAATATACTCGGCCAGATATACTCTCTATTTAGGCTATAAAAACACAAAGCAACCTAATTTGTTCCTTGCAGAAAAAAAGCTGATTGATAAAATAGAAGCTTTTGAGGCCAAGGACCCCTCGGGATTCGAAAGGCTTCATAAAACCACCGGGAAATTTATTGGCGGAATAAATAAAGCGAAATTGAATATTGACTTTTTTAGCATAGAACCTAGGAGTATATTTATGTTATTGGCAAGAACATCGGGTCTGGTGTTGCTGTTGCCCGTTTATCTTTATAGCCTGATACTGAACCTCATCCCCTTTCAGATCACCATGGCAGCCCCAAAACTTCTTAAAGACCAGCAGTTTGCAAGCTCGCTTAAGTTTATTGTTTCCTGGCTGATGTTTCCTTTGTTCTATATACTTGAAACTGCAATAATCACAAATGTTGTTAAATTACCATTCGAATGGTACTATTTTATTGGCAGCCAGATTCTGGCAGCCGCAATCGGCTGGTTTACACATAATCTTATAATCGATATTGGCCATGAATACCGCTTTCTCTTTTTCAAGGCCAAAAACAAAAAAGCCTATAAACTGCTCAGGCGGATGCATCAGCAGATTATAGGCTCCCTTGACGAGCTGGTATCTAATTTCTAGATATCAAATCCTCGTATCTTTTCTTGTTGTTTATCACTTCCAGAGCCGTTTTTATTTCATTGTCCATTTCTGAGATAACTTCAAAATAATCGCCGGCCTCGTATAAGTTCCTTGCGATCAAAGCCTTGAGCTGAAGCTTGATAAATTCGATGTTCGGCTTCAAATCCTCATCATTAAGCTCAACCTTCTCTTCCTCAGCCAGATCGAGGAACTCATCAAACTCGCTATCGCTCAAGCCAAAGCCTGAATTAAACTTGTCGAAAGAATTATAAGCAGCAAGCAAGTCAGTACGGTGGGCATCCAAATATTCGTTGACGAAGCGGTTGAAAGCGCCCTTCCTGATAAACTGCGAATACAAATCGTTGAAGCGCACCGAATCGAGAGGGACGAAGATATCGGGCATGATGCCTCCGCCGCCATAGACAGTCCTGCCGTTCTTAGTTGCGAACTTCAAGCTGTCGGGGAAATTAATGCTGTCGGGATGAATTAGCTCGCCATGTTCCATACGATGTTTAAAATCTTTATAGTATTCATCAACGCCTTCATCGTATGGTTTCTGAATGCACCTTCCAGAAGGTGTATAATATCTGGCAATAGTAAGCCTAATAACCGATTTATCGGGTAATTGGAATGGCCGCTGGACCAAACCCTTGCCAAATGAACGACGTCCGATTACCACTGCACGATCCCAATCCTGTACAGCGCCCGTTACTATTTCTGCCGCCGAGGCTGACCCTTCATTTATCAAAACAATTAATTTGCCCTTTTCAAACTCGCCTGCCTCGGTAGAAACCAGCTCCTGCCGCGGCGAATGAATTCCTTCAGTATAAACGATGAGCTTGTCCTTCGCCAGAAATTCATCGCTTATGGTCATGGCCGTCCCAAGATAACCTCCAGAGTTGCCCCTTAAGTCAAAGACCAGATTTTTAAGCCCTTGTTTCTTCAGGCTTATCATGGCTTTGTTCACCTCGTCGAGCGATGTCTTCGAGAACCTGTTGAGCTTAATATATCCTGTTTCTTTATCAAGCATAAAAGCCGCGTCCATGCTATTAATGGGAATCTTGTCGCGGGTAATCTCAAAATCTATTAAATCAGTGTTGCCGCGCCTATAAATACTAACCTTTACCTTAGTGCCTTTTTTGCCTCTCAGATGATCCATGACCCATTGGTTATTGATATCATCGCCATAGGCAATCTCATCCTCAACTTTCAGTATCTTGTCGCCAGCCATAATACCGACCCTGTCGCTTGGGCCGCCCGGTATGGGCGACACTACCAATATAGTGTCCTTGAAAAGCTGAAAAGTTATACCCACTCCTTCGAAGCTTCCCCTCAAAGGCTCATCGGCTCTTTTAACATCTTCAGCTGCTATATAAGCCGAATGTGGATCCAGCTCCTTTAAGGTTTGAACAATTACTGTTTCAACTATACCAGGCATATCTAATGTGTCAACATAGAAATTATTAATATAATATAATAAGGTTGAAATTTTCCGAGTGGTCTTATTGGCATCCAATTCCTTGACATTCTGACTTTTCTGCATATTGAACTGAGCCATCAAACCAATAGGTAACAGCATGACCAACAATAATAAGGCATTCTTCAAATTATGTTTCATTTCTATATATTGAATTAATTCTTTTCAAAAAAAACGCAAAGTACTGCAAACTGTTGCAATAAAAGCCCTAAGTTCAGTTTTAATCATTTCAATTTAACTTTTTTTTAGATTTGCTTTTAATAACTTTTAAATCATTTTATCATGAACATGCGACTGAAGTTTTTTACTTTTTGTTTTTCAGCCCTCGTTTTTCTTGTCTCGGGGCACCTTATTGCAAGCGATTCCACAAATATCAGCAAGAACAGATATAAGAAATCCATAAGGCTTTTCTATCAAGCCGGACAAGTATTACAAACCAACGAATTTGTAAAAGGGCAAAATGCCAGCAATCAGGTAATTGATTACTTTCAGTCGCTTTCGCTCCAATACGGCATTGAAACTGACGGACACAAAATATGGCAGCAAATATATGGTTATCCCAGATGGGGCTTTGGGTTTTATGCGGTCAATTTCTTCAACAAGGACGAACTGGGGACGCCTTCGGCAGTATATGGTTTTTTCGATGCTCCATTCATCCGCTTTAAGCGATGGAGCATAAATTATGAAGTAGGTTTTGGGCTGACTTACGACTGGAATCCCTACGACCAGGTAGCGAATCCTTACCAGTATGCGATCGGCTCGTATAAAACAGTGTTTATCGATGCAGGCTTGAATGCCGATATAATGCTTGGAAAGCGTTTCAACCTTACCGCAGGTTTTACCTTCACACATTTCTCCAACGGTGCCACAAGGGTTCCCAATTATGGCATTAACCTAATGGCGCCGCGCATTGCGCTGAAATACATCTTCGGGGAAAGACCCGAATTTATTAAGACAGAAATACCGGAATATGATGGCGAATGGGAGTTTGTTGCGCTTATAGCACTGGCATCGAAGCAGTTGGCATACGACACAACTCAAGTAGAGGACAATCCCGGACATCATGCCGAAACTTATGGCATCTTCACATTTTCCACAGGAATAAACAGGCAGATAAGCCGTAAAGTTAAATTCGGCCTTGGTGCCGACATAGGATATGACGGATCCTGGAATTCGTACATCAATTATCGCAATGGCGAAATAAGCAGGATGGACGCCGGAAACGGGAATAAGATCAATATTGGTTTATATGGAGCATTCGAACTTGTAGTCCATAAGCTATCGGTAGTAGTTCAACCCGGCTGGTACGTTTTTAGGGCCGACTGGCAGGTGCCCGACAATGCAGAAGGCTCTCCTTCAATTGCAGCCCGAAGAAAATCAGAAGGCAGCTACCAGCGCCTTGGTATAAAATACCATGTTAACAATAATTTATTCTTTGGAATCAATATCCGCGCTTACGATTTCGGCATAGCCGATTATATTGAATGGAATATGGGTTATAGGGTTAAATGGAGGTAAATTACTCTGAATAAGATTCTTACCCGACAACAAAAGTGCACATTCCTTAGAATCCCTTTAGCGTTCAACAGATATTGGTAAAGTACTCGCACGGATTTGCAGTTTCAACTACTCTCATATTGATTTGCAATGCGCACGGCTGGACCCGGGGATTTACAATCCCCGCATATAAAAACTAATAATTAATTGCTTTCATAGCGGGTATAATGAAAGCAAAAACCAAAGCAGCAATATACCGCTGCAAGCCTATTTTATTCTTTTTAACTCCATAACATCCAACAAATCCTTTGGCCTACCTGATTTTATTTTGCTATTTACCAGATCATCGAAAGATAATATCCTCCATCTAAAATAATCCTGCCCTTTTATTTCATATTTTTCGGAGTCGTTAAATGCCTCTTCAAATGTTTTTCCAGGATTAAAGTTCATAATCAACTCTATTTCAACATCCGGACTAAACTTTAATGAAATATTCTGCTCACCCTTCAACACTTTTTCAGGAAACGAATCAAAAAGATAATTGTTTCTATTTAAAGCAAGTTTTAATTTTTCTAAATTGTTAGGCGATCTTTCGACCCAAAAGTCGATATCGGCAGAATGCCTTTTATAACCATAGTAATTCACTGCACTTCCTCCAACCAAAATCATCCTGACTTTAAAAAAGTTACATGCCTCAATAAATTGAAAAACATCATTACTAAAATTGCTCAGCATTTATTTTTACTTATAACAAAATTTCCTTTTAAGTGATTTGGATGAACAGCGTTTTTAGACGGAGGAATTGAGCGTAAACTGCTTAATCGCTTAATAAAATTAATTAATCGATCGTCCGGACTCATGTTCAGGAATTCGTCTTCCCGCCTTTTATTATTTTCTTCCTTAGTACCGTAGTATATTTCCATTGGCTAAAAATACAAAATTGTTTTAAATACTTCAAAATATAATTCCAACACCGTTTTCCAAACTCAACTCATATTGATTTGCAAAGCGCATGCCTAAACATGAGAATTTGCAATTTCAACCACGCTCTTACGGATTTGCAATCCGTATGCCTGGGCCCGGGGATTTTCAATCCCCGCATATAAAAACCATTTATCCTTAAAAATAAGTATTTGTTTTCAAATAGTTTACTACATAATCCTTAACACCATCCTCCAGACTTGTAAACTCCCTAGTATAGCCGGCTTTTCGCAGCTTATTCATATTCGCCTCGGTAAAATACTGGTATTTATCACGAATATCCACGGGGGTGTCGATAAAATCAATTTCAGGCACAAGGTCGAGGGCATTGAAAGTTGCTTTGACAAGGTCGACAAAAGTCCTTGCCTTACCGGTGCCGAGATTATACAAACCCGACTGAGGTTTATTTTCCATAAGAAACATTATAACGCTAACCAAATCCTTAACATAAATAAAGTCGCGCAATTGCTCACCGTCCTTATAATCAGGATTATGCGAGCGAAACAGTTTCATCCTGCCCGTCTCACCTATCTGCTTAAATGCATGAAGAATCACACTTGCCATACGGGCTTTATGATATTCGTTGGGGCCATAAACATTAAAAAATTTCAGTCCTGCCCAGAAGGGCGGCTTACTTTCCTGTTTCAAAGCCCACTTGTCGAAATCGTTTTTCGATTCGCCATAAGGGTTCAAAGGTTTTAGTTTCCCGACAATTTCATGGTCGTCGTCATAACCAAATTCACCCAATCCGTAAGTAGCCGCGGACGACGCATATATAATAGGTATATCAAAGGCAGCACAACCTTGCCACATCTGCTTGCTATAGTTAAGGTTCAGGACATCAAAAATGTTTTTGTCGAACTCCGTTGTATCTGTACGTGCACCAATGTGAATTACGAAATCCACCTTCGCTTGGTTCTTATCAAACCAAGCGAACAGCTCATCGCGATGAACAGTCTGGCTAAACTTCTTGTTTTCAAGGTTTTTGTTCTTTGCTCCTGACGAGAAATCGTCCGACACCACAATATCGTTAAATCCGGCATCGTTTAGTTGCCGGAGCATTACGCTACCAATAAATCCCGCTGCGCCTGTGAGTATTATCATTGTATTTTCTTTTTTTGCAAAGATATGCAAAAGCCCTTGGATTTATCAAGAAAGAAATAGCATAAAACTATTAAGGATTGGCAAAAAACCTGATTCAATTCTCTTATTTAGTGCCTGCAAGAAAACTCCTTACTATTGAGCGTCTTTAGCAAAAAACGTCAAAGACAAGGCTTTCGATGTTTTGAAAACCAAGGAATTTACTTTTGTAAATGACTTTTTTCAAAACGAGAATAACGCAGCATTTGGCGTTTTCTTGCAAAGACTATTTAAACATATTAGACCGATACAGTGCCCACCAGGAAATCGACACATCAAACCGTCCGTCCCAGATTTTGTTAATGATAAGATTCGGGTTTTAAACGTAAACCCCTGATTATAAAAATATTTCCAAAAAGATATGTTTGTATTAATATAATTGCTAATTTTACTGAATGAAAAAAAATTAAACAATGGCAACTTATCCAAATCAAATATTCAATATTTTTATAAAAAC
>JAADIS010000146.1:26681-50622 GCA_013151215.1 Chlorobiota bacterium
CCCCATATAACATTCTACCAAAACTGCATAATTTTTATTCCCCATTGTCTAAAATATAACTTTTATGTACTGCTATTACCAACAAAGTTTTTTCGGCTAGCCAACAATGCAATAAATGCACGGCTGCTCTACAAATATTTGCCCTGTTGCGGCAATAAGTTTATTTTTTTTATCGGGAAGAATAAGTTCGATAAACAGAGCCATCTCAAATTATAATACTAGTTGTTTTGAGGTGGAAATAAATTGGTTTGTGTTATTTTTAAGACACATTAAACCAGTAAATAAACAAATGGGTCAACACCCATAATTATATTAACCGATAAATATTTTTACGATGAAAAAAAGAAAATTGAAATTAAGTTTAAACAAAAAAACTATTTCTAAATTACAGAACACGGTCAAATGGAGGGTATTAAAGGCGGAGAAGAACCAAATACTAAATATCCTGTATGTGCTATTTCTGGGTGCTGGGGAGCGCAAACTTGCTTCGAAGGAGACCCGACTTTTCCATATACGCGCAATTAATATGTTTTTATGATAGGGATGGTTTATTTCCTTATTCTATCCCTATTATTTTTTCTTATAAGAAAGTATTTACAAAAGTTGATTATGATATGAGGGGTAAAGATTTATTGATTTTAACTATTCTTATACTTATAATCTCAAACCAAGTAGTTAGTCAAAACTATTATTTGATTAAAATAAGCGTTAAAGATATATTAAACAATAAACCAATTGAAAATGCAAGTGTTAAAATTCAAAGTACAAATATAGGGTCAGCATCATCCGAATATGGATATTGTGAAATAGTAGCCAATGCCATTCCAATAAATATTGAAATATCACATGTCGCATACAGAAAAAGGGTTATAACGATACAAGTTAACCAAATCCACGACACTATCAACTTATTTTTAAACCCTTCACCAATATCTTTAGATGAAGTAAATATATCAGCAAAAAAACTAGGAATTTTCATTCAACCTGATTATTCAATAATAGATTTTAATTTTCTTAATAATCAGTTATTGGTTTTGGAACTCAATGAAATAAAACTGAAAGAATCTCGACTTGTTTTAATGAATACCTTTTTTGACACGATTGCAATCTTAAACTTGGATAAAAACAGAAAACCGATTAAAATTTACAAAGACTGTCTTGGACAATGTCACTTATTAACTAAAGATAGTGCGTATCAGATAATTTTCGTTGACACACTACTTTCACTAAATCACTCTATGGCTCTAAGTAGGTTTCATGCAATTATGGATGACTGCCTATTCTCGATAGACAGTTTGCTCTTCTTTCAAAAAATAGACAGAAAAGGGTATTCATATGAGTATTATACCATAAATGTAAAAAACAAGGAAATAAAAACTTTTATTAAAAGCAGTGATTATGGAAGACAACAAGTTCTACAAAGAAGTATAGATTTCTTAAAAAAACATCCTCCAACTTATTCATTATATGTAGCAATATACTTTGAAAAAAGATTTATGTATCAACCGTTTAAACAAGATTTGAAGTTAATTGATAACTTTTTGTATTACTTCAATCATCAAAATTCCACAATTGATATATATTCGATAAAGTGTGACTTTGTTCGAAACTTAAATATCAATTATCACCTTAGTACTGGTTGGTCATCAAAAATCCTTGTTGATAAAACAATGGGTAAAGCATACACAATTATAAAGAATAATCTTTTAGAAATAAACCTATCTTATGGAGAAACGCTATTTAAAGCAAACATAGGGTTGGCAAAGAAGGTTTTAATAAATAATGGAAATGCATATATACTAAAAAGTGAATATAATATAAATCAAGTGAAGACATTTATTAAAAAAACTGAAATTGAATAATTATAGAATACTTTATGGATAAATCAGACTTGAACGAAAAGAAATTAATAGATATAGTAAAGTTTTTAACAACCTCTGATTTATCAAAATACAACAACGGAAACCTTCTTGGCGACAAAACCGGTGTATCTCTTTTTATGTTTTATTATGCTATGCTGAGCAAAAAAGAAGAGCATTATAATTTTGCATTTGAAATATTAGAAGAGGTTGCCGGTATTCACAGTAAAATTGATGTTATTCCAGCTTCAATATCAAAGTTTGGATGGTTACTGTTACATTTGAACCAAAAAGGAATAATTGAAACTGATTTAACATATAATCATGAGAAAAAATAAGGAGTTTTTTGCACTATTTTTAATAGGTTTCTTTTTAAGTAATCTATTGTATTATTTTGAGGAGGGAATTAATTCGCTCGATTTTTATTCCAGACCAAATGATTTATTAGGTTTAGTTTTTGTTACGTTAGTTTTTATCAGTTTACCTTTTATCATTTTTTATGGTTGGAAAAAAAACTTCTATAAATCACTATTAGGCTTTGTCCCAAGTATTGGTTTTTTAGTTTGGTGGTTTCTGATCGCATAACATATTAAGGCCGTTGCATGGCAAACAGTCAAAAAAGTATTAAAACAAACATTAAAAAAGGACACATATATACTTGTGTATCAATATATAAAGACGTATATTTGCAGCATGAGACTACATAGGGTCTGCTGAAAAAGTCCGTAGTGCATCATATACGAAGCCGCAAGGTGAAGATGTATAATAATACTGCGAGCCGCCGCAATGAAGTAAATGAAGTAGATGATGTGCTACGGGCTAGCAAACAAGATTTTAGAAAAAAATGCAGGCTTTTTTAATAAATCCTTGAAAAAACCTTGCATTCGCAACTAACAAAAATAGTGTAACAAAGTATATCTCACGTTGTTAGGCGTTTTTCAGCAGACCCTACATAAGGGCCCGACCTTGGCAGACAGTATTTGCGATTTACGAACGCGAAAGATAAAAGCGACCAAGGCTCCCAGTTTACCTGCAAATAATATGTCAATTATTTAAAAGACCAGAATATAAAAATCAGCATGGACGGAAAAGGAAGGGCTTTGGACAACATATACATAGAACGCTTTTGGCGTACTATTAAATATCAACATATATATTTGAATCCTGCTGACAACGGACTGGATCTGTACATCGGAATTAAAAAATGGATTGAAAGATATCATAACAGAGATCATCAAGGCATAGAAAGGCAAAAACCAAAAAACATCTTTCAAAATGCTGCCTTATTTCAACTTAACAAATCGAACTTTTGGTTCAATGATTCGAGGGTATTATATTATTGAATATACAGAATTACTGGACAAAGACAGAAAATATGTTATTGCAAAACAAATATTGAAATCAGGGACCTCGATAGGAGCAAATATAAGGGAAGCACAAAGTGCCGAAAGCAAAGCCGATTTTATCCATAAATTGAAAATATCGGATAAAGAAGCCGAGGAAACCGCATATTGGTTGCAACTGTGCAAATTGTCAAAATCATACCCCGACCCTGCTGACCTCGAAACAAAACTTTTGGAAATAAAATAATTATTATCAAAAATAATATCCGCTTCCAAATCAAACCAAAAACACTACCATTAGCACATTAGCACATTACCACATTAGCACATTACCAAATTAGCACATTAAATAATTAGCACATTACCAAATTACCACATTAAATAATCACCATGCCTCAAATAAAACTTGAGATACGCACCGAAGAAATTGACGAGATACTCGGCAAAACACCAAAACAGGATAGTCCGGTGGGGCGTTTCCTTGATATTTCTCATCGTGCTTATTCTATTAATCGGAAGCTGGTTTTTTAAATATCAGATTGCACAATCATCCATATATGGAGTTTGGCATGCTAGAAGGAACTGTTCAAAGTATATCCTCAATTCCAAACGAGGATTTTTATTATGTTGAAGTAGGTTTTAATAAAGGGATGAGGACAAGTTATGGTATTGACATTGAATTTTCTCAAAAAATGAGGGGCGCAGCTGAAATTGTTACTGAAAACAAAAGGCTCTTGTTTAGGTTGGTACAACCAATTAAGTATATTTTAACAGAAAGAAATAGATATTATGGTTAACAATCGCAGCAAGATCCCGATTTAAAATATTTCTCGCATTTTTCTTGTCAAACAAAAAAAGAATCGTATCTTTGCACCCGCTTTCAAGGTCAATTTTCATCAAAGCCGCTGAAAGACATAGAGTTAAAGGGACCTGATAAGGTAAAACGTTAGAGGTTCCGGGATCAATTCAAAAAGAGATTATATGAATTGTGGTGTTTTAAACAACCTCCCGGTAACCCATCCTTATCAAGTTTCAAAAAAAATAGAATTAAATTGAGGTTCAGTAAGAATATTTTATACTTTTGCGCCTCCAAAAAAATAGGGTAGCATTTTTTGAAAAATTAATAATTTATATGCCTACAATACAACAGTTAGTAAGAAAAGGTCGTAAGAAGTTGGTTGACAAGAGCAATTCAAAGGCTCTAGATGCATGTCCGCAACGACGCGGTGTTTGTGTAAGGGTTTACACAACAACACCTAAAAAACCTAATTCGGCAATGCGCAAGGTAGCCAGGGTTAGATTAACGAACGGTAAAGAAGTCAATGCTTATATCCCGGGCGAAGGCCACAACCTCCAGGAACACTCCATAGTAATGATCCGCGGGGGCCGCGTAAAAGACCTGCCTGGCGTTCGTTACCATATTATTAGGGGAGCACTTGACACCTCAGGTGTTGAAGGCCGCACTCAAAGAAGATCTAAATACGGAACTAAACGTCCTAAACAGAAATAAATAAAGGAATTAAACATCTTATATAAAATATAGATATGAGAAAAGCGAAACCAAAAAAACGAATCATACTTCCCGATCCGAAATACAATGATGTATTGGTGACCAAATTCGTCAATAACATTATGTTGGCCGGCAAAAAAAGTACTGCTTATAAGATTTTTTATGCAGCCATGGACATAGTTGCCGAAAAAACCAGCGAAGATCCTATTGAAGTATGGAAAAAAGGTTTAGCAAAGGTAACACCCTCTGTGGAAGTAAGAAGCCGCAGGATAGGTGGTGCTACTTTCCAGATACCATCAGAGATTCGCGCAGGCCGTAAACAGTCAATAGGCATGAAAAACCTTATTAATTTCGCACGTAAACGCCACGAGAAGACAATGGGCGAAAAACTTGCCGGCGAAATTGTTGCAGCCTATAAAGAAGAAGGTGCTGCTTTTAAACGCAAGGAAGAAACTCACAGGATGGCAGATGCCAACAAGGCATTCTCTCATTTCAGATTCTAAATCGAGACGTAACTAAGATAACTACTTAAACCAAATGGCATCAGTTAAAGGAAATACCAACTTAGCGCTCACCCGGAACATCGGGATTATGGCGCATATAGATGCTGGCAAGACTACCGTTACCGAACGCGTTTTGTTCTATACCGGGAAAAACTACAAGATAGGCGAAGTCCACGAAGGTGGCGCTACCATGGACTGGATGGTTCAGGAACAGGAAAGGGGCATTACCATTACTTCGGCGGCCACAACGGTCTTTTGGGAACTTTTCAATAAAAAATACAAAATCAACATTATCGACACCCCCGGCCACGTTGACTTTACAGTCGAGGTAGAAAGATCCCTGAGGGTCCTGGACGGCGCCGTAGCTTTGTTTTGCGCAGTCGGAGGTGTTGAACCTCAGTCAGAAACAGTCTGGAGGCAGGCAACAAAATACAATGTGCCGCGCATAAGCTTTATTAATAAGATGGATCGCGCAGGCGCCGACTTTTTTGGTGTTGTCGAACAAATAAAAGAGAAGTTGGGCGCCAACCCCGTGCCGATTCAGATTCCAATAGGTGCTGAGGACGATTTTCAGGGAGTTGTTGACCTTGTTAAAGACAAAGCCTTTATCTGGGACGAGGAAGACAATGGCGTTACCATCAGGGAAATCCCCGTCCCTAAAGACTTGGAAGAAACAGTTTACGAATACAGGATGAAGCTCATTGAAGGCGTTGCCGAAGAAAGCGACGAGCTTCTCGAGAAATTCATGGACGACCCCCACTCCATCACCGAGCAGGAAATGATAGATGTTATCAGAAGGGCCACCCTTAAACTAGACATCACTCCGGTAATGTGCGGGTCAGCTTTTAAGAACAAAGGCATACAAATGCTTCTCAACTCGGTTATCGAGTTTTTGCCCAGCCCCTTGGACATACCACCCGTCGAAGGAATAAACCCAAAAACGGACGCGACCGAATACCGCTCTCCTGACCCAAATGACAAATTCAGCGCCCTTGCGTTTAAAATCGCCACCGATCCCTTCGTAGGCCGTTTGTGCTTTTTCAGAGTTTATTCAGGAACTTTAAAAGCCGGGTCTTATGTTTACAACGTATCAACGGGCAAAAAAGAAAGAATCAGCCGCATCATGCAGATGCATGCCAACAAGCAAAACCCGTTAGACAAAATAGAAGCAGGCGATATTGGTGCAGCAGTCGGTTTTAAAACTATCCGCACAGGAGACACGCTGACAGAAGAGGGAGCACCGATCATATTGGAATCAATTACATTCCCCGAACCTGTAATAAGCATTGCTATTGAGCCGAAAACTCAAAAAGACATCGACAAGATGTCCCTGGCACTAGGCAAACTTGCCGAAGAAGACCCGACATTTAAAGTTCGTACAGATGAGCAATCGGGACAGACTATTATTTCGGGCATGGGCGAGCTTCACCTAGATATCCTGATTGACAGGCTGAAGCGCGAGTTCAATATCGAATGCAATATAGGGCAGCCACAAGTTGCATACAAAGAAACTCTCACTACCAGTGTAAAGCATAAAGAAATATACAAGAAACAAACCGGGGGGCGCGGTAAATTCGCTAACATACAGTTTGAGCTGGGGCCAAGGCTCGACGGGCTTGCAGGTCTCGAATTTATCGATGAGGTCAAAGGAGGAAACATCCCAAAAGAATTCATCCCGTCAGTTAAAAAAGGCTTTGAACTAGCTATGAAAAATGGTGTCTTGGCAGGTTTTGAAGTTGAAAGCATGAAAGTCAGGCTCTTTGACGGTTCATTCCACCCTGTTGACTCCGACCAATTGTCATTTGAACTGGCGGCAAAAATCGGTTTTAAGGCAGCGGCCAAAAAAGCCAGGGCAAAGTTGCTGGAACCTATAATGAAAGTTGAAGTTGTTGCCCCCGATGAGAATTTAGGTGACGTTACCGGCGACCTAAACCGCAGAAGAGCGATACTGGAAAGCGTTACCGCCAAAGTCGGGGTGCAGGTAATAAAGGCAATGGTGCCATTATCGGAAATGTTCGGATATGTTACATCATTGCGCACGATCACCTCGGGAAGAGCGTCTTCAAGTATGGAGTTCAATTCATATAGCCAAGCGCCAAGCAGCATTGCCGAAGAGGTTATAAAAGAAGTAAAAGGAATAATTAGCTAAACTATATTAAGGTGAGCCAAAGAATAAGAATTAAATTAAAGTCGTACGATCACAATCTGGTTGATAAATCAGCAGAGAAGATCGCCAAGTCGGTAAAATCGACAGGTGCAGTTGTAAGCGGCCCAATACCGATGCCTACACACAAGAAGGTTTTCACGGTAAACCGCTCAACTTTTGTTAACAAAAAGTCGAGGGAGCAGTTTGAACTAAGCACCTTCAAAAGACTCATGGACGTTTATAACTCATCATCAAAAACCATTGATGCCCTTATGAGACTTGAGCTTCCAAGTGGTGTTGAAGTAGAGATTAAAGTTTAAATAACGGCTTAAAGAATTGTAGAAATGTCAGGATTATTAGGAAAAAAAATAGGCATGACCAGTATTTATGACGCAAATGGAAAGAACATCCCATGTACCGTTATCGAAGCAGGCCCATGCATAGTAACTCAGGTCCGCACAGTCGAAACTGATGGTTATTCAGCTATTCAGCTAGGATATGAGGAGAAAAAAGAAAAGCATACCACTGCTGCGTTAAAAGGACATTTCGCCAAAGCTAAGACAACTCCTAAGAAACTTGTGGCCGAGTTTACTCGTTTTGAGGAGAAGAAACAGTTTGGCGACATAGTGGATGTCAGCGTTTTTAATACCGGCGAATTTGTTGATGTTGTTGGAACTTCAAAAGGAAAAGGTTTCCAGGGAGTTGTAAAGCGTTATAATTTCAAAGGCGTTAACGATGCCACTCACGGCCAGCACAACAGATTAAGGGCGCCGGGATCCATTGGCGCATCATCATATCCGTCGAGAGTGTTCAAGGGAATGCGTATGGCCGGCAGGACAGGAGGAAACAAGGTTAAGATGATTAACCTACAGATAATGAAAATTATTCCGGAAAAGAACGTACTGGTTGTAAAAGGTGCTGTTCCCGGACCAAATAATTCATACGTAAAGATAGAAAGATGGAGCTAACAGTACATAATATAAGTGGTGAAGCCACATCAAAGAAAGTTACCCTGGACGATTCAATATTCGGAATCGAGCCCAACGACCACGCCATCTATCTCGACACTAAGTTGACTATGGCCAATAAGCGTCAAGGCACGCACGACTCCAAGGAGAGAAGCGACGTAAAAGGAAGTACGCGTAAGATCAAGAAACAAAAAGGTACGGGTACGGCTCGCGCAGGCGATATCAAGAACCCCTTGTTCAGAGGTGGCGGCAGGGTTTTCGGCCCACATCCGCGCAACTACGGTTTCAAGCTGAACAAAAAGGTAAAAAGACTTGCCCGCAAATCGGCACTCACATATAGGGCCAAAGACAACGACATAGTTATTGTTGAGGATTTTGATGTTGAAACACCCAAGACAAAGGAGTTCGTCAAAATATTGAAGAATTTCAAGCTTGAAGGAAAAAAAGCATTGTTTATAGTTAATGAAAACAAGGACAACATTGCTTTATCATCACGAAACATTCAAGGTGCTAAGGTGTTAAGGGCCGACAGTATAAATACTTACGAGATTTTAAACGCTAACAAGATATTATTAGTAGAAAGTTCTTTGAAAACTTTTGAAGAAATGTTTTCAAGCAAATAAAACTGAAAGATAATGAGCGTAATATTTAAACCGGTAATTACTGAAAAAATGACTGCCAAGGGCGAAAGCCTCAACCAGTATGGATTCATCGTTGACAAGAGAGCCAACAAAATCCAGATCAAATCAGAGGTTGAAGAGCTTTACGGAGTACAGGTAGTTTCAGTAAATACCATGAATTATTCCGGAAAAAGGAAGCAACGTTTTACAAAATCAGGAGTGATCTCAGGTAAAACAAATAGTTTTAAAAAAGCAATAGTTACAGTTGCTGAAGGAGAAAACATTGATTTTTTTAGCAACATTTAGGAGGAAGAAATGGCACTGAAAAAATATAAACCAACAACACCGGGTCAACGCTTTAAAATAATAAGCGACTATAAAGACATTACAACCGGAAAACCGGAGAAGAGCCTTTTGGCCCCAAAGAAAAGATCGGGAGGTCGTAATAGCGAAGGCAAGATGACTATCCGCAACATTGGCGGCGGTCATAAACAGAAATACAGGATTGTCGATTTCAAAAGAGACAAAGAAGGTGTTCCTGGCATAGTCAAGACCATTGAATATGATCCAAACCGTACGGCACGTATAGCATTGGTATTCTATAAAGATGGTGAGAAACGTTACATTATTGCACCAAAAGGCCTACAGGTAGGTCAGGAAATAAATGCCGGAAAAGGGATCAGCCCCGATGTTGGAAACAGCATGTACTTAAGCGATATTCCTTTCGGTACTGTTATCCACAACATCGAGTTACGCCCGGGCCAAGGAGCAAAAATGGCCAGGAGCGCAGGTTCTTATGCACAATTAATGACTCGCGAAGGCAAATTTGCAGTTATTAAGCTGCCATCAGGCGAAACCAGGCTGATCCTGCAAACATGCAAGGCAACGATCGGAATGGTCTCAAATGCCGACCACCAACTTGAGCGATCAGGAAAAGCAGGTCGCAGCAGATGGTTAGGTCGCCGGCCAAGAGTTCGCGGCGTAGCCATGAACCCTGTTGACCACCCCATGGGCGGTGGCGAAGGCAGGTCTTCAGGTGGGCACCCGCGCTCGCGCAAGGGGCTACCGGCCAAAGGTTACAGAACCAGGTCCAAGAAGAAAGCCTCCAGTAAATACATTATTGAAAGAAGAAAAAAATAGTTGAACGTTAATTAATAATCAATATGAGTCGTTCGTTAAAAAAAGGTCCGTACATAGATATCAAGCTTGATAAAAAGGTTATGGCCAACGTTGAATCAGGTAAGAAAACCGTGATTAAGACATGGTCCAGGGCATCTATGATTTCACCTGACTTTGTGGGGCAAACCATAGCAGTGCACAACGGAAACAAATTTATCCCGGTTTACATAACCGAGAACATGGTTGGCCATAAACTAGGCGAATTCGCACCAACGAGACAATTTAGAGGTCACGCCGGGAAAAAAGATAAAGGTAGATAAAGAATTTAAAAAAGCGATACAATGGGATCCAGAAAACACAATAGTGCAGAAAAGAGAAAAGAAGCACGTAAAACGCTATACATTGCCAGACTGCGCAATGTACCCACATCCCCAAGAAAGATGAGGCTTGTAGCCGATATGATCCGCGGATTGGATGTAGAGCCTGCATTAGGAATTCTACAACACTCGCCAAAAGAGGCTTCAAACCGCGTTTACAAACTCCTCCGCTCGGCAATCGCTAACTGGGAAGTTAAGAATGAAGGTGCTCGTATCGAGGACAACCAACTATATATCAAGCAAATAATGGTTGACAGCGGAAGGATGCTCAAGAGGATCCAGCCCGCACCGCAAGGTAGGGCGCACAGGATCAGAAAAAGATCCAACCATGTTACCATAATCCTCGGCAACCGCAGTCAGGAAGCTGTTCTTGATGAGGCTAGCGACACAACAAATGCGAATAATAATATTTAAGTAATATAAGAATGGGACAAAAGACTAATCCAATAGGACTCAGGTTAGGCATAATCAAAGGATGGGACTCGTACTGGTACGGCGGAAAAGATTTCTCCACCAAACTCATAGAGGACGACAAAATCAGAAAATATCTGAACGCGCGCCTTTCAAAAGCAGGAGTATCCAAGATAATGATTGAAAGAACCCTTAAACTTGTTACTGTTACCATAAACACCGCCCGCCCGGGAATTATTATCGGCAAAGGTGGCCAGGAAGTTGACAAACTTAAAGAAGAATTGAAAAAACTTACCGGTAAAGAAGTGCAGATCAATATTTCGGAGATCAAACGGCCTGAGCTGGATGCCAACCTCGTCGCCAACAATATCGCACGTCAGATAGAAGGCAGGGTAAGCTTCCGCAGAGCCATTAAAACTTCCATCGCCTCAAGCATGCGCCTTGGCGCCGAAGGAATAAAAGTTCTTATATCGGGAAGACTTGGCGGAGCCGAGATGGCACGTACCGAACAATATAAAGAAGGTCGTATCCCATTGCATACCTTACGCGCAAATATCGACTACTCCCTTGTTGAGGCTCATACTACATACGGAAGAATTGGCATAAAAGTTTGGATATTCAAAGGGGAGGTATATGGCAAGCCTGAACTTGTCCAAACCACTATCGGCGGAAACAAAAAACGCGAGAGCGCTGGCCCAAAAGGTGGTGGAAGACAAAGAAGAAGAAGATAATTTAATTTGAAATTTTAATTTATAATAGGATGTTACAACCTAAACGGACTAAATATAGGAAGCAGCAAAAAGGAAAAATGAAAGGCAATGCCCAGCGCGGGCACCAACTTGCATTTGGATCATTTGGAATTAAAACTATGGAGGAGGCATGGATCACCTCTCGCCAAATCGAAGCTGCCAGACAGGCTGTTACGCGCAGGATGAAACGCGAAGGCCAAATTTGGATCAGAATCTTCCCCGACAAGCCGGTTACCAAAAAACCTGCCGAGGTAAGGATGGGCAAAGGTAAAGGTTCTCCTGAATATTTCGTAGCAAGGGTTACTCCCGGCCGCATTCTTTTTGAAGCAGAAGGCGTTCCTCTTGATATAGCTAAAGAAGCATTAAGACTGGCCGCACAAAAATTACCTGTCTTGACTAAATTTATTGTAAGAAGAGATTATACTGCCTAATATATATAATGATGAAACAGGAAGTAGTAAAAGAACTTAGCACAGCCGATATCAAGGACAGACTTGAGGAGGAGAGAAAGACGCTTGTGCGCATGAGATTAAACCACGCAGTTTCCCCACTGGAAAACCCTCATCAAATAACGGAGAGGAAGAAAACTATTGCCAGGCTGGAAACCGAGATGAGAAAGAGAATCCTTGAAGAAAAAAATAATAAGTAATCAGGTGATGGAAAAAAGAAATCTTAGAAAAGAAAGAACAGGGGTTGTTGTCAGCAACAAAATGGATAAATCAATAGTCGTTCAAATTGAGCGTAGGTTTAAACACCCTGTTTATGGCAAATATGTTAAGAAATCCAACAAATTTGTTGCTCACGACGAAAAAAACGATTGCAATATCGGCGATACCGTCCGTATAATGGAAACCAGACCATTGAGCAAAAATAAAAACTGGAGATTGGTAGAAATAATTGAAAGAGCTAAATAACCATGATACAACAAGAATCGAGACTTGCTGTTGCTGATAACAGTGGTGCTAAAGAGGTGCTTTGCATCAGGGTACTTGGTGGTACAAGAAAACGCTATGCCAGTATTGGGGACCAAATAGTTGTTACCGTCAAGCATGCCCTTCCATCAGGAAATATTAAAAAAGGTACAGTTACTAAAGGTGTTATCGTTAGGACCAAAAAAGAAATCAGAAGAAATGACGGTTCCTATATCCGCTTCGATGACAACGCAGTTGTATTATTAAATGCCAACGGCGAAATGCTTGGCACTCGTATATTTGGCCCCGTGGCTCGCGAATTGCGCGACAAGCAGTATATGAAAATTGTATCACTCGCACCGGAAGTGCTTTAAAAAAATAGTTTTTATGACTAAATTGAACATAAAAAAAGGTGACAACGTAATGGTAATTGCCGGTAACAGCAAAGGACAGTCAGGCAGGGTCCTTGTTGTTAACAAAGAAAAAGGCAGGGCCATCGTTGAAGGTGTGAACTTGATCTCAAAGCACACCAAGCCAAATGCCGACAATCCTAAGGGAGGAATAGTAAAGCAAGAAGCTGCTGTCAACATTTCCAACCTCATGATAATCGACAATACTGGTAAGCCTACCAGGACAGGAAGAAGAAAAGATGAGAAATCAGGAAAAACCGTTCGTTTTTCCAAAAAATCAGGGGAGGTAATCAAGTAATGGAATATCAACCGAGATTAAGAAAGAAGTATCAGGAAAACATTATACCTGAGCTAACCAAGCAATTTGGTTACAAAACAGTGATGCAGGTGCCAAAACTGGAGAAAATCTCTGTCAACCAGGGTATTGGCGCTGCCTTGACCGACAAGAAGCTCATTGATTCGGGCATTGCCGAGATGACAGCGGTTACAGGTCAGAAAGCCGTTCCTACCATTTCCAAGAAGGACGTTTCAAACTTCAAGCTGCGCAAAGGCAACCCGATCGGCGTAAGGGTCACCCTAAGGGGAGATAAAATGTACGAATTCCTCGACCGCCTCGTTGCCGTCGCCCTTCCAAGGGTCAGGGACTTCAGGGGGATCAACGATAAAGGATTCGACGGACGCGGGAACTACACTTTCGGCATCCCTGAACAAATAATCTTCCCCGAGATCAATATCGATAAGGTAAACAAAATTAACGGTATGGATATAACACTTGTTACTTCGGCAAAAACCGACAACGAAGCCTTATCGCTGCTTAAAGAATTCGGACTACCGTTTAAAAATCAAAAAAAATAAATACTCATGGCAAAAGAGTCAATGAAAGCGCGTGAGCGCAAAAGACAAAAAATGGTTGAGAAATACGCTGCCAAACGTGCCCAACTTAAAAAGGCAGGAGATTACGACGCACTTCAGAAACTGCCTCGCAACGCTTCGCCCGTACGCTTGCACAATCGCTGTGGACTTTCAGGCCGACCAAAAGGTTATATGAGACAATTTGGGGTTTCACGTATTAATTTCAGGGAAATGGCCTTAAACGGTCTTATCCCGGGAATAAAGAAAACCAGTTGGTAATTTTAATTTAAAAAAAAGAAGAAGATGATTACCGATCCGATAGCAGATTTTTTAACTAGAATCAGGAATGCAGTTTCTGCAAATCACCGAATGGTGGAAGTGCCTGCTTCAAACCTAAAAAAAGACATCACAAAAATCCTTTTTGAAAAAGGATATATTTTAAACTACAAGTTTGAGGACAAGACCGCTCAGGGAACTATTAAGATAGCCCTAAAATACCATCCGGTAACAAAAATCCCGGCCATCAACAAACTTGACCGCATTTCCACCCCCGGTTTGCGCAAATATGTAGGTTCCGACGAACTCCCAAGGGTAATGAACGGACTTGGCATCGCTATCATGTCAACATCAAAAGGTGTTATCAGCGATAAAGAAGCCCGCAAGCTTAACGTAGGTGGCGAAGTAATTTGTTATGTAAGTTAAAACAGGAGATAGATCAATGTCAAGAATAGGAAAATTACCAATAGCGATTCCAGAAGGTGTTGAAGTAAAAGTTAGCGATACCAACCGCATTAGCGTAAAAGGCAAGCTAGGTGAGCTTGAGCAACTTGTTGACCCTGCTATCAGCATCAAGAACGAAGATGGCACACTTGTTTTCGAGCGTGCTACCGAGAGCAAGGATCATAAATCAAAACACGGGCTCTACCGCTCGTTGGTTGCCGGAATGATAAAAGGTGTTAACGAAGGATATACAACAGTACAGGAACTTGTGGGAGTAGGCTATAAAGCCGATGCCAAAGGACAGTTGCTGGAGCTGGCACTTGGGTTTTCGCATCATATCTTTTTTGAGCTGCCGATCGAGGTAAAAGTGGAAACTGTTACCCAAAGGGGTAAAAACCCTATTATCAAGCTGTCGTCGATAGACAAGCAACTTATTGGCCAGGTAGCAGCAAAAATTAGATCGTTCAGGAAGCCTGAGCCATATAAAGGCAAAGGCATCAAGTTCCAGGGCGAAGTGCTTAGAAGAAAAGACGGTAAAGCAGCCGCCAAATAAAAAATATCTGTTTAACAGGAAAACCTCAGTAAAATGGGAATAAAGAATAAAAAAGAATATCGCAGGCTTAGAATTAAGCAAAGGATCCGCAAGATTGTAAATGGCACGTCCGAAAGACCAAGAATGAGCGTGTTCAGAAGCAATAAGCAAATCTATGTCCAGCTGATCGACGATGCCAACGGCCAAACGCTTGTCTCTGCCTCGTCGAGGGAGAAAGAATTGGAAGATTCAAAAATGAACAAAGTCGATCAGGCTAAAGAAGTTGGGAAACTTGTCGCAAAAAAGGCCAAGGATAAAGGTATCGAGACAGTAATTTTTGATAGGAACGGTTATTTATACCATGGCAGAGTAAAATCACTTGCTGAGGCTGCCAGGGAAGAAGGACTAAAATTTTAAGGAAGAACTATGTCAAACGCAAATGTAAAACGTGTTAAATCCAGTGAGATCGAATTCAAAGATCGCCTGGTAAGCATACAAAGGGTAACCAAAGTCACAAAAGGTGGCCGCACGTTCAGTTTCTCGGCTATCGTAGTCGTTGGTAACGAAAACGGTGTTGTTGGATACGGACTTGGCAAGGCAAAAGAAGTAACCGCTGCTATCGCCAAAGGTATTGATGATGCTAAAAAACATCTTATCAACGTTCCTGTTATGCACGGGACCCTTCCTCATGAGCAAACCGGAAAATATAGTGGCGCAAGGGTATTTATCAAACCTGCCGCACCCGGTACCGGGGTAATTGCCGGTGGCGCCATGCGCGCAGTTCTCGAAAGCGTCGGCGTTAAAGACGTACTCGCCAAATCGAAAGGCTCGTCCAACCCCCACTCTGTGGTCAAAGCCACGATCGATGCACTGTCGCAATTAAGGGATCCTTATACTGTGGCACAAATCCGTGGCGTGGAACTCGATACAGTATTTAACGGATAATTAGAAAAGAGAAATGAAAAAATTAAGAATCACACAAGTAAGAAGCGCGATAAACAGGCCCCTTCGTCAAAAAAGGACTATTATTGCACTCGGCATTAAAAAACTTAATCATTCTAATGAACTTGAAGCCACACCTCAAGTATTGGGAATGATCAATAAAGTTAGCCACTTACTGAAGGTTGAAGAAATTTAAAAATATTACACGATGGATTTAAGCAATCTTAAGCCTGCTAAAGGTTCTACGAAAAGTAAAAAACGTATCGGTCGAGGCGAAGGCTCAGGACATGGTGGCACTGCGACCAAAGGTCACAAAGGCGCACAGTCAAGATCAGGATACAAAAGAAAAATAGGTTTTGAAGGTGGCCAGATGCCACTTTACCGCAGGGTACCTAAATTTGGCTTCAAAAATATTAACCGTAAAGAATATCACGGTATTAATATAGAGGTTCTTCAAAAGCTTGCCGACGAAAAGAAAATCACTTCTTTCGACCCTCAGGTGTTTGTTGAAAACGGCCTGGCTTCAAAAAAAGACCTGATTAAAATCTTGGGGATGGGCAAACTTACCGCAAGCGTGGAAGTTACCGCTCATGCTTTCTCGAAATCAGCAACAGAAGCCATTGAATCTAAAGGAGGTAAAGCCACAAAAATTTAAAACTTAATGAAGAAGTTAATAGAAACCATAAGGAATATAAATAAAATTGAGGAACTGCGTAACCGTATCCTTTACACCTTGGGTATTTTGCTTATCTATAGGTTGGGATCTTATGTTGTTATACCCGGCGTTGACCCGGGGATGCTCGCAAACTTGCAGAACCAAACTAGCAGCGGGCTCTTAGGCTTGCTGAACATGTTCTCCGGCGGGGCATTTTCTAACGCTTCAATTTTTGCATTGGGTATCATGCCTTATATATCGGCATCTATCGTAATACAGCTGCTCGGTATGGCAATCCCATATTTTCAGCGCCTTCAGCGCGAAGGAGAAAGCGGAAGAAGAAAAATCAACCAAATAACACGTTATCTTACTGTTGTTATCGTTGGACTCCAGGCTCCCAGTTATATTGCCAACTTAGTTTCTCAACTTCCAGCAGAGGCTATCACTCCTTTCAACCCGGCTATTACAAGCCCTAGCTTGTTCTTCTGGTTATCATCAACTGTCATACTTATCGCAGGAACGCTTTTCGTGATGTGGTTGGGCGAAAAAATAACCGATAAAGGAATCGGGAACGGTATCTCCTTAATCATCATGATTGGTATCATAGCCCGTTTGCCCTTCGCCTTGTTTGGCGAGTTTATCGCTAAAGTTGAACAACAAGGAGGCGGTTTAGTCTATTTCTTGCTAGAAATAGTTGTCCTCATCTTTGTGATTCTTTTCACTATTGCTTTGGTACAAGGAACCCGCAAGGTGCCAGTACAGTACGCAAAACGCATTGTTGGCAACAAACAATATGGCGGTGTCAGGCAATATCTTCCCCTTAAAGTAAACTCCGCAGGAGTAATGCCCATCATCTTTGCCCAGGCAATTATGTTCTTGCCCATTACACTTGTCGGATTCTCCGATTCGGAAACCATGACCGGCATCGCTTCGGCATTTACCGACTTTACAGGTTTTTGGTATAATTTCACGTTCTTTATCATGATTATACTATTTACCTACTTTTATACTGCAATTACAATCAATCCGAACCAAATGGCCGACGACTTGAAGAAAAACGGCGGGTTTATACCAGGTGTTAAACCGGGTAAGAGAACTGCCGAATATCTTGATAACATACTTTCAAGAATTACTCTTCCAGGTTCCATTTTCCTTGGTGTTATTGCAATTATGCCAGCCTTTGCCATGATGGCAGGGGTAAATAGTAAATTTGCTCAATTTTACGGTGGTACTTCATTGCTGATTCTCGTAGGTGTTGTTCTCGACACCCTTCAGCAAATCGAAAGTTATCTATTAATGCGCCACTACGATGGTCTAACAAAATCAGGACGCATAAAAGGAAGGCCATCGACATTTAGTATGTAACTTTTCTTCGCGTAATGATATATTTTAAATCAGACGAAGAAATAGAAATACAAAGACAAAGTTCTTTACTTGTTGGAAAAACTCTGGCTGAGGTAGCCAAAGTAATAAAGCCCGGCATCAAAACTATAGTGCTGGATGCCATTGCCGAGGAATTTATCAGGGATCACGGTGCTGTTCCCGGATTTAAGGGTTATGGCGGATTTCCGGGATCGCTCTGCATCTCGGTAAACGAAGAAGTAGTACACGGGATTCCAGGTGAGCGCGTACTTAAGGACGGCGACATAGTTTCAGTTGATTGTGGTACGTACATGAACGGCTTTTACGGGGATTCTGCTTATACTTTTGCTGTAGGCAATGTGAAAGAAGATTATTTATTGCTGCTTCAACGAACCAAAGAGTCATTATATCTTGCTATCGACCAGGCTGTTGCCGGAAAACGAGTAGGAGATATAGGGCATGCGGTCCAATCATACGTTGAAGGTTTTGGTTATTCCGTAGTCAGGGATTTAGTTGGCCACGGGGTGGGAAGAAATTTACACGAGAAACCCGAAGTGCCCAACTATGGAAGAAGAGGTACAGGGATTAAATTGAAACCAGGCATGGCAATAGCAATAGAGCCGATGATAAACCTGGGCGTCAAGGATGTTGTTCAGGAAAATGACGGCTGGACAATAAAGACTGCCGACTCCTTACCTTCGGCCCACTTCGAACACGACGTGGCCATAAGAAACGGGAAGGCGGACATTTTGTCAACTTTTGATTATATTGAAGAAGTATTAAACAATAAATAACTTAATATGGCTAAACAACAGTCAATAGAACAAGATGGAACAGTAATTGAATCCCTGGGAAACGCAATGTTCCGGGTTGAGCTTGAAAATGGACATGTCATTATCGCCCATATATCAGGTAAGATGAGAATGCATTACATAAAGATATTGCCGGGCGACAGGGTAAAACTGGAAATGTCGCCTTACGATTTAACAAAAGGTAGAATAACGTTCAGATATAAATAAATAAATCTGCATAAGATGAAGATAAGAGCATCTATTAAAAAAAGAACCGCCGAAGACAAGATAGTACGTCGAAAAGGAAGGTTGTATGTCATTAACAAGAAAAACCCCAAGTTTAAACAACGTCAGGGTTAAAAAGGGAATTAATAAATAAATTAAGATATTATTATGGCTAGGATTGCTGGAGTAGATATCCCAAACAAAAAGCGCGGAGAAATAGGCTTGACCTATATTTACGGAATAGGACGCAGTGCCGCTCAACAAATATTGACGGAAGCAGGTATTGATTACGATAAAAAAGTTCAGGACTGGACTGACGAAGAGCAAAATGCTGTCCGTACGATTATCGGTGATTCGCACACTGTTGAAGGCGAGCTTCGTTCTGAAACCCAGATGAACATCAAAAGATTGATGGACATCGGGACATATAGGGGAATAAGGCATCGTATAGGTTTACCCTTAAGGGGCCAAACCACAAAAAACAACGCGCGTACCCGTAAAGGACGCAAGAAAACTGTTGCCAATAAGAAAAAAGCGACTAAATAGTAAATAATATTTCGTAGTATAGAAAATAACAGCTATGGCAAAAAAGACCAGAAGTACAAAAAAAAGAGTTGTTAAGGTTTCTCCTCTGGGAAAAGCCTTCATCAAAGCTTCATTCAACAACATCATCGTATCTCTCGCAAATGAGGATGGCCAAATAATTTCGTGGTCGTCATCAGGGAAAATGGGATTTAGAGGTTCCAAAAAGAACACTCCCTATGCTGCCCAGCTTGCAGCCGAAGATTGCTCTAAAGTAGCTTATGATCTTGGATTACGCAAAGTTAAGGTTTATGTAAAAGGACCAGGCGCCGGACGCGAGTCCGCAATGAGAACTATCCACTCATCAGGCATCGAGGTTACCGAGATTATCGACGTAACCCCTATGCCTCACAACGGATGCCGTCCTCCGAAAAGAAGAAGAGTTTAACAAGCAATCAAAAAATTGATAAAATAAATTAGTTATGGCAAGATATATTGGCCCCAAGTCTAAGATAGCAAGGAAGTTCAGAGACCCCATTTTCGGTCCTGACAAATACCTTGAGAAAAAAAATTACCCCCCGGGACAACATGGCAATTCGAGAAGAAGAAAAACTTCGGAATACGGTACTCAGTTGCAGGCTAAACAAAAAGCCAAATATACTTATGGTATCCTCGAAAAGCAATTCCGTAATATATTTCACGAAGCATCGCGCAAAAAAGGCATTACGGGCGAAAACCTGCTTCAGTTAATAGAAGCGCGTTTGGACAATGTTGTTTTCCGCTTCGGGATCTCACCTTCGCGCTCAGGCGCGCGCCAACTAGTATTGCATCGCCACATCACTGTTAACGGAAAAGTTGTAAATATCGCATCTTATACCGTTAAGCCCGGTGACATCATCGGTGTGCGCGAAAAATCAAAAAGCCTTTTTGTTATTACGGAATCACTCAAGTCGAACGCACGGAATTTCTCCTGGCTCGAATGGGATCCGGAAAAACTACAGGGCAAATTCCTGAACATGCCTTCGCGCGATGAAATTCCGGAGAACATTCAAGAGCAACTCATTGTGGAATTGTACTCGAAGTAGTATATTTGCAATTTTTTAGAAAACATAAAGTTAAACAATAACTATGGCAATTTTAGCATTTCAAAAACCTGATAAGGTAATAATGAACGAAGCCAATGATTTTAAGGGATCGTTTGAGTTTCGTCCGTTGGAACCCGGTTTTGGTATGACCATTGGTAACGCACTTAGAAGAATATTGCTTTCTTCTTTAGAAGGCTTTGCTATCACTAATGTAAAAATAGATGGTGTAGTACACGAATTCTCTACCATAGAAGGCGTTGTTGAAGACGTTACCGAGATTGTTCTCAATCTCAAGAAAATCCGCTTCAAACAACAAATTCAAAATGAAAGCACCGAAAAAGTAAATATCGTTATAGGTGACCAAGAAGAATTCAGGGCCGGTGATATCAACAAATTCCTATCCGTGTTTCAGGTTTTAAACCCTGAAGAACTAATATGCAAACTAGAACCTTCCATCAAGCTTAGCATGGAAATTACTGTTGCTAAAGGAAGGGGGTATATCCCCGCAGAAGAAAACCAGGATCCTAATGCCAGCGTTGGCACCATCGCCATCGACTCTATTCATACCCCTATTAAAAACGTGAGATTTCATGTTGAAAACTACAGGGTAGAGCAGAAAACCGACTACGAAAAACTGGTTATCGATGTTGATACGGACGGATCGATACATCCTAAGGACGCACTCAAAGAAGCCGCAAAGATCCTGATCCATCACTTTATGCTTTTCTCAGACGAGAAAATTACTCTTGAGAAGGAAGAAAAATCAATTACCGAGGAATTTGACGAAAACACTTTGCATATCCGCCAACTGTTGAAGACCAAGCTTGTTGACATGGATCTGTCGGTTAGGGCATTAAACTGCCTTAAAGCAGCCGATGTCGAAACTTTGGGCGAACTAGTCTCCTATAATAGGAACGACCTTCTGAAATTCAGGAATTTTGGTAAAAAATCGCTGGCAGAACTTGACCAATTAGTTGATACTAAAGGACTTGAGTTTGGTATGAACATAGCAAAATATAAATTAGATAAGGAATAGTGAGATGAGACACAGAAAGAGTTTTAATCATCTGGGAAGAACCAGTTCACACCGTAAAGCAATGCTTTCCAATATGGCATCATCGCTGATTCTGCATAAGAGAATCACAACCACGGTTGCCAAGGCAAAAGCACTTAGATCATACGTCGAACCCTTGATAACCAAATCAAAGGACGACACCACGCATTCACGCAGGATTGTTTTTGGTTATTTGCGCGATAAATTTGCCGTAACAGAACTGTTTAGGGATGTTGCAGGCAAAATTGCTGACCGTCCGGGAGGATATACAAGAATTATAAAACTTGGCAAACGCCAGGGCGACAATGCTGAAATGGCAATGATCGAATTAGTTGACTATAACGAACTGTTGTTGTCAGAAAAGAAAGCCGTTAAGAAAACTACAAGACGTCGTCGTGGCGGTGCCAGAAAAACAGCTGCTGTTGAGGCTGTTGCCGAAACAGTTGTAGAAGAAACCAAAACAACCGAGGCTACGGCAAAAGAGGAAACTCCTGTTGAACCGGCAGGTGAAAATACAAAAGCCGAAGAGTAAACCTTCTGCTTAAGAATTCAAAAGGCAGCCATTATATGGTTGCCTTTTTTTGTTGACAAATCAACAACACCCCGCAATCGATACAAATATGAATGTTTGAAGCTACGGTCGCGAATTTATTCCCAAATTAAACCACCTAATGGATAATCGAGTATTTCCATGTTTTTTTTTGAGTAGATTTGCGCAAAATTTAAACACATATAATAATGGGTCAAATAGCAAATATTCATGCAAGACAAATCCTCGATTCAAGAGGTAACCCAACCATTGAGGTTGACGTATATACATCCAACGGGATCGTAGGCCGTGCGGCCATTCCCTCAGGGGCGTCAACAGGAATACACGAAGCCGTCGAATTGAGGGATGGGGATAAAAGCACTTATCTCGGAAAAGGTGTTTTAAAGGCAGTTCAAAACGTCAACGATATTCTTGCTGAAGAATTAGAAGGGTTTTTTGTTACCGAGCAAACCGAGATCGACACCATGATGATTGAGATCGATGGCACCCCCAACAAAGCAAAACTCGGAGCCAATGCTATTTTGGGTGTTTCGCTTGCGGTTGCTCATGCTGCCGCACAGGAAACCGGTCAGCATCTATTCAGATATATAGGAGGAGTAAATGCCAAGATACTCCCCGTACCTATGATGAACATTCTAAATGGTGGCTCTCATGCCGATAATTCAATTGATTTTCAGGAATTCATGATTATGCCTATTGGTGGCGAAAATTTTGCTGACTCTTTACGAATGGGTGCTGAAGTTTTCCATAATTTAAAATCCGTGCTTAAAAAAGCAGGCTATTCAACTAATGTCGGCGATGAGGGGGGATTCGCTCCCAACCTCAAATCAAATGAAGAAGCAGTTCAGGTGATACTTCAGGCCATCGAAAAAGCCGGGTACAAACCAGGCGAGGATATTTATATCGCCCTTGACCCTGCGTCTTCCGAATATTTCCTTGCCGAAGAAAACGTTTACCACATGAAATGGTCGAGCGGGGAAAAATTAACACCTGCCGAAATGGTTGATTATTTTGATAATTGGGTAAATAAATATCCCATACTCTCCATTGAGGACGGGATGGCAGAAGATGACTGGGATGGTTGGAAAATCATGACCGATAAAATGGGCGATAAAATCCAACTTGTCGGTGATGATCTATTTGTAACCAATACCGAAAGGCTTTCCAGAGGAATTGACAGTGGGGTTGCAAACTCTATTTTAATAAAATTAAATCAAATCGGTACTTTAACAGAAACTGTCGATGCAGTAAACATGGCCACTCGCAATGGTTATACGTCAGTTATTAGCCATCGTTCGGGCGAAACTGAAGATGTAACCATCGCTGATTTGGCCGTTGCATTGAACACCGGGCAAATTAAAACCGGTTCTGCGAGTCGTTCCGACAGAATTGCCAAGTATAATCAATTAATGAGAATTGAAGAAATTCTTGGCGACACCGCTGTTTACCTTGGAAAGCATTTTCCATTTCTCAATAAATAGGGCATACTATCAATAAAAACATAAGTATTTTACCGGAATCACAACAAATTCGGGTTTTTTTTACCCCCTACCCTACTGATTATAAATTCATTGAAAAATATATGAAAAAAGATTCAATTATTTTCACAAAAGGGTTGCGAGATTAAAAATAGTGTTTAATTTTGCACCCGCATTTAACGCAAGAGGTTCTTATAAAGATTTAAATCAGTTTTTAGGCAACGGAAGGCGCCGTTTCGGCGGTCAA
>JAADIS010000012.1:0-23542 GCA_013151215.1 Chlorobiota bacterium
AAGAAATTTAAAATTGATGTTACTTTCGTGAATATCAGTGATTTGGAAAGTGTAAAAAAAGCCATAAGACCAAATACGAGGATTATTTATACGGAGAGCATGACGAACCCGATGTTGCAAATATCCGATATTCCCGAACTTGCCGGGATTGCCAGGTCCGCAAATGTCAAATTGGTTGTCGATAATACATTTACTCCCATGGTTTTGTCACCGGCAAGGCTTGGTGCAGATATTGTTGTTTACAGCATGACGAAATTCATAAACGGGAAAAATGATGCTGTTGCAGGCGCTATTTGTGCCTCTGAGGAATTTATCAACGACATAAGCAATGTTAATGACGGAACTGCCATGCTTTTAGGTCCCGTACTTGATCCTTTGCGCTCGTCTAATATTCTAAAAAATATGGCCACGCTTCATATCAGGATGCAAAAACATGGTGAGAACGCAATGTATCTTGCCAAAAAGTTTAAGGAAATAGGATTGAAATTCAATTATCCCGGTCTTCCTGAGCATCCCGATCACGAATTGTTGAACTCTATGATGAACGATGGTTTCGGATATAGCGGAATGATTGCCATCGACCTTGAAACAGCAGGGAAGGCAACCGGTCTTATGGAGATGATGCAGGAGAGAGGTGTTGGATATCATGCGGTTAGCCTTGGTTATTTTAAAACTCTTTTCTCAAATTCGGGTAGAAGTACTTCGTCGGAAGTGCCTGAGGAAATCCAAAAAGAAATGGGCCTTTCTCAAGGTTTGATAAGGTTTTCCGTAGGCTTAGACCATGATATTGAAAAAACATATCAAATTATCGAATCCTGCCTGAAGGACTTGAATTTTATTTAAGAAATCTTTAGTTATATAAAAACCGCTTTTGAATAAAATCATTGGCGGTTTTTTCTCTTTTATACAGATATAAATCCTAATTTTGTGTTTAATATATTAGTCTATGATACGTTTTCTTACAATAGTTTTTTTGCTTTTGTCACTAACTCTTAAGGCCCAGTTGACTATTATTATCGATTCGGTTCCTGATAACACACCTGCGGATGCTGAAATTTATTTTGCCGGTGACGTGAATTCATGGATGCCCGGTGACGAAAATTATAAATTCACCAAAGTCTCTGAACATGAATGGGAATTGCACTTGGCGGCGATGGAACATGGGAAGGTAATTTTGTTCAAGTTTACAAGGGGGAGCTGGGAAACAGTTGAAAAAGGTGCTAATGGCGAAGAGATAGATAATAGGCATTTTACATTTGGCAATGGTGATACCATCAGGCCGCATATTTTGAATTGGGCTGACCTGAGCGGCGGCGGCGGTGGAAGTACGGCTTCCGATAATGTATCGATACTGGACGATTCATTTTATATGCCACAACTGGACAGGAACCGGCGGGTATGGGTTTATTTGCCACCCGATTATGAAAACTCTGATAAGTCATATCCGGTGCTGTATATGCATGACGGACAAAACCTGTTCGATGAACAGACATCTTATGCCGGGGAATGGGAGATAGACGAAACCCTGGATAATCTCTACAATCAGGGTATAAAAGTACCAATAGTTGTAGGGATAGATAATGGTGGTACGCTCAGGATAGAAGAGTATACACCTTGGCCAAACCCGCAATATGGAGGAGGAAATGGAAGCACTTATGTTGATTTTATTAAAGAAACATTAAAGCCTTTCGTGGATTCTGCTTACCGTACTTTAGCCGGTAGGGAAAATACGGCTATCATGGGAAGTTCCCTGGGTGCTTTGATTTCACATTATGCTGCATTGAAATATCAGGATGTTTTTAGCAAAGCAGGCCTGTTCTCACCATCCTATTGGTTCTCCGATTCGGTTTGGGCTTTTACCGACTCACATCCAAGGAAGTATCCCATGAAAATCTATCAAATGGTTGGCGGACTTGAAGGAAATGATATGATTGAACAAATGAACCTTATGGACATAAGCCTTCAGGATAAAGGATTCGGTACAAGTGAACTTTTCAAAAAAGTAGTGCCGAACGGACAGCATAACGAACAATTATGGCGCAATGATTTTGAAAATGCATATCTGTGGCTTTTTGAGGATTATGTGGGTATAGATGATTATCGGCAAAATGTAGAAACACTTATTTTAAACCCGAACCCGGCAGATAACGAATGTCTTATCGTGGATTACAACCCAATTGCCGGCGATAGTTTGATGATAATGGATTTGAATGGTAGACTTGTTTTTTCAAACACTAATATAATCTCCAATAGGCTTGATATAAGTGGCTTGGAACCAGGAAATTATATATTGAGGATTTATAGTGGCAATAAAGTGTCGCAGGCGAAACTTATAAAATTATAATGTTTGGGATTCGTTTTAATCGTTCAAGAACTTTCCCGTAAACGATTTTTTGCATTTGACAATATCTTCAGCTGTACCTTCAAAAACAATTTCACCACCTTTGTCGCCCCCCTCAGGCCCAAGGTCTATTATCCAGTCTGCCGATTTTATGATTTCGTTATTATGTTCTATTACAAGAACGCTATGCCCTATTTCAATCAGGGCATTCATGGATTTTAAAAGTTTGCTGATGTCGTGGATATGAAGTCCTGTGGAAGGTTCGTCGAAGATGAAAAGGGTAGGGGTTCCAAGACTTCCTTTAGATAGGAAATAGGCCAATTTTACCCTTTGTGCCTCGCCACCGCTTAAAGTGTTCGACGATTGTCCCAAACGAAGATAACCAAGTCCAACCTCCTGCAAAGGTTTTATTTTCTCGACTATTTTCTTTTCGTTTAACGATAAGTCCTTGCCCTCGCCGAAGAATTTAATCGCATTATTAATGGTCATGTCGAGTATGTCGGCAATGTTTTTCCCATTATATTTTATTTCAAGTACTTCATCCCTATATCTTTTACCCTGGCAAACATCGCATCTTAAATGAATATCGGCCATAAACTGCATTTCAACTTTTACTTCTCCTTCACCATCGCAATTATCGCAGCGCCCACCGCTAATATTAAACGAGAAGTATCCTGGCTTATATCTTCTCTGTCTAGCAAGGGGTTGATTGGCAAATAGTTGTCTTATTTCGTCAAATGCTTTTAAGTAGGTTGCGGGATTCGACCTTGAGGATCTTCCAATAGGGTTTTGGTCGACATATTCAACGGCGCCCAGGCTGCTTATGTCGCCCTCGAGGGATGAGAACTTTCCTAGTTTATCCGCATAACCGCCAAATTTACGTCTTAGGGCTGGGTAAACTATGTCCCTGACCAGGGTAGATTTTCCGGATCCGCTTACCCCGGTTATCAGGCAAAGCATATTGAGGGGAATCTTGACGTCTATATTCTTCAAGTTGTTTTCGATAGCACCTTTGACTTCCAGATAATTTCTCGGTTTCCTTCTGAAAGCGGGATGAACGATTTGTTTTCTTTTAGTTAGATATAGTGCGGTATAACTTATGTCATTGTCCTTTAGTTGGTCGTAACTGCCCTGAAAAACAAGCTCTCCGCCATGTTCGCCTGCATCGGGTCCGATATCTATAATATTGTCGGCCGCTTTTATTACTTTTTCGTCATGCTCGACAACGATGACAGTATTGCCAAGGTCCCTTAGTCTCTTTAGTACTTTCAAAAGCCTGTCGGTATCCCGCGAATGAAGGCCTATGCTGGGCTCGTCGAGTATGTACATTGACCCGACAAGGCTACTGCCAAGTGATGTGGCCAGGTTTATTCTTTGCGATTCGCCACCGGACAACGTATTGGAAAGCCGGTTGAGGCTCAGGTATCCTAAACCTACATCGTTTAAAAACTCCAGCCTGTTATTTATTTCGATTAATAAACGATGAGCAATTTTTCTTTGGTTCCCATCGAGTTTTATTGTTTTAAAGAAACTATACAAATCGTTGAGTTGCATTTTTACTATGTCAGATATGGATTTGCCTGCAACCTTAACATAATTGGCGTCCTTTCGCAGCCTTGTCCCTTTGCATTCGGGGCAGGTGGTTTTTCCGCGATAGCGTGACAGCATTACCCTGTATTGGATTTTATATGTTTGTTCCTCGACATATTTAAAGAATTGGTTTATTCCCTCGAAATATGAATTACCGTTCCAAAGGATTTCTTTTTCTTCTTCGCTTAATTGAAGATAGGGCCTGTGGACAGGGAAATCGAATTTATCGGAACAGTCGAGAAGGGCGTGTTTCCATTCACTCATCTTCTCACCTTTCCAGCAGGCAACTGCATCGTCGTAGACTGAAAGCGACTTATTGGGAATTACCAAATCCTCGTCTATTCCGATAACATTACCGAAACCTTCACATTTTTTACAAGCACCATAAGGATTGTTGAATGTGAACATATTTACCGAGGGTTCTTCGAAAACAATCCCGTCGCGTTCAAATTTATTTGAAAATTTCTCAATCGGTTTGCCTTCAATCGACAAATTCATTATTAAGCACTGGCCTTTTCCTTCATAAAACGCAGTCTCGGCAGAGTCTGCAAGCCTCGACCTCATATTGTCGTCGTCGCTGCTTATCAACCTGTCGATTATCAGATAAGGAACGTCATTTTTGCCGCTTTTTGTTTTTTCGTCCACAAAATCCTCAATTCGCTTTGTTTCCCCCTTATGGAGCATTCTGTTAAAGCCTTGTTGCATCAATATTTGCAATTGCTGCAAAAGGTTTCTCCCCTCGGGGAGGATGATGGGGACAAGAACTAATATCTTATTGTTGTTTTGAAGGCCGCCAACATAATTTACCACGTCGCTGACGCTGTTTCTTTTAACGATTTTACCCGAAATCGGCGAATAGGTTTTCCCGATCCTGGAAAAAAGCAGTTTTAGGTATTCATAAATTTCAGTCGATGTGCCCACCGTTGATCTCGGGCTGCGGGTCTTTACCTTTTGCTCGATGGCTATGGCAGGCGAAATGCCTCTTATGTCGTCAACGTCAGGTTTGTCCATCCTGCCCAGGAATTGCCGTGCGTATGAGCTTAAGCTTTCAACGTAACGGCGCTGGCCGTCAGCGTAAAGAGTATCGAAGGCCAATGATGATTTGCCTGAGCCCGACAATCCGCTTATGACCACTAACTTTTTTCTCGGTATATCGACACTTAAGTTTTTAAGGTTGTTAACCCTTGATTTAATGACTCTTATATAATTTTTATCTTTGTTTTCCGGCATATACTTAAAAAAATGAATGCAAAATTATCATTTTATTTGCTTTTGCACGATTAATATTTATATTTGCACTTAATAAATCATAAAATTAATAGGAGGAACGCTATCGAATAAAATTTACCTTTTTGTACATTATTAACGAAATTGGTAAACTATGAATCTGGAATCAGCAACAGAGCGTGATTTAATTAAATTGTATTTAAAAGGCAATCATGCAAGCCTCCAAACTCTCATCAATCGTCATCAGGGGCGTTTATTCGCTTATATCTTCATGCTTGTAAAAAACAAGCAGTTAGCCGACGATATTTTTCAAGACACATTCGTAAAGGTAATCAACACCCTTAAATCTGGTAAGTATAACGACGAGGGCAAGTTTATCCAATGGACGATGAGAATTGCCCATAATCTCGTCATCGACTATTTCAGGAAGCAGAAGAAGCATAATTTCGTTGAATCCTATAATCCTGAAGTAAGTGTTTTCGATACTATTAAATTAGCGGACCCTTCAATTGAGGAGCGCCTGGTTACCAATCAAATTCATGATGATGTTAAAGGTTTGCTGGATTATTTACCCGATGAACAAAGGGAAGTCTTGTATTTGAGATGTTATGCCGGCTTGAGTTTCAAGGATATTGCGGAGCAAACGGAAGTAAGTATAAACACCGCTCTTGGCCGCATGAGGTATGCATTGATAAACCTTCGTAAAATAGTCGAGGAAAATAAAATGGTTCTCACCTCATAGTTTTTTTTGAATTAAAATCGTCTATGGGCAATATTCGGAAATTCTCATCGTTTTAGATGAAATTTTAAATTATTTTCTTGCCTATGACAAATTTTTTTACTCTAACAGAACATCAGGATCTTAAAAAACAAAAATCGGCATTAAGCAAAAAAATGATATTTACTGCCATGCCATCAGTTTACAGCATGAAAGTCATATTTGGTTATGGTGCAGCGATAAAGATTCATAACAGCCGTAGATTTGGTGAAATAAGTTACCTGATAAATTAAGGAAGCCTCTTATGATTCCTTAAAAACATAACCGTCAAGCCTTGGGCTAGGCGGTTTTTTTTATGCTTATTTTATCGTCAGTGTCATAGTTCAGGTTTGATCCGGAAAATAGAGTATCTTTGCGCCTGGTTTAAACCATTTTTGATTTCAATAAGTCATTGCTCCAGTTTGCTGCTTTAGCAATAAATCTTTCGACCCAGTAAGTTGTTTCTCATTGAATTACGGATAGTAGGGCCCAAAATAATTTGTTTATTACGAAAATAGCATAGGAGAGTTTATGAAAAGATTAAGCTTGGGAGTCATAGGGACTTCAAGAAAAGAAGATGAAAAACGGGTGCCAATCCATCCAGAGCACTTATCACGAATACCGCAGGATATTAGGAAACAATTAATTTTTGAAAAAGGATATGGTGAACCCTTTGGTTTAAGTGACGATTTTTTTGGTTCCCAAGCGGGAGGAGTTGCTTCCCGTCATGAATTATTGACCGATTTAGGTTCGGTAATTATTGCAAAACCTGTATTGGAGGATTTACATGAAATACGTGAAGGAGGCTTCATTTGGGGCTATCCTCATAGTGCGCAACAAGTCGATATTACACAAGCTGCAATAGATAGGAAATTAACTCTTATCGCATTCGAGGATATGTTCGTCTGGTCCCCGGAGGGTCAGATGGGAAGGCATACATTTTATAAAAACAATGAAATGGCTGGCTATTGTGCTGTTATCCACGCATTGCAATTAAAGGGCATCGATGGTCATTATGGTAATCAGCGCAAAGTAATCATCTTTAGTTTCGGGGCTGTTAGTCGTGGGGCTATTTATGCACTTAAGGCTCACGGTTTCAGGGATATTACGATTTGCATCCAAAGACCCGACTATGAGGTGCGCGAAGAAATCTTAGATGTTGATTATGTCCGTGTGCGTAAAGGTGAAAATGGCGAGGCCAGAATGGTAACTGTTGAGCATGATGGCACGGTACGACCTTTGTCCGAATTAATCAGGGAATCCGAAATCATTATTAATGGCACATATCAGGATACAGACAATCCGATCGATTTTGTAACGGCAGATGAAAAGGATGCTTTAAAGCCGGGAAGTTTAATTATTGATGTAAGCTGCGATGAAGGAATGGGATTTTATTTTGCCAAACCTACAAGTTTTAAAAACCCCATTCTGCATATAAACAACATCGATTATTATGCAGTTGACCATACACCCAGTTATCTTTGGGAAAGTGCCTCAAGATCAATATCTGCAGCACTGATTGTTTATTTACCTACGATAATCGAAGGTCGTAAAAGCTGGTTGAGAAATACCACGATTCAAAAAGCCATCAATTTTGATAATGGTGTTATTAAAAAAGAGTCGGTTTTAAGTTTTCAGAACCGTAAGCAAGATTATCCACATGATTTTATAAAACGTAAAATTCAGAACTAGTAAATTCGATAGTTTTTTATTGAAACTGGCGATTTTATAGCGAGGGTTGACAATATGATGGTTGGACGTTTTTGGAATAACAAATTATCAACCTGCCTGCTTGCCTGCCGTTAGGCAGACCTGCTTTACCGCCCCCTGTCATTCCGAAAGAGGAACGATTGAGGAATCCCCAAAGGCACAAACCTTCTCCCTTAGGAGATTCCTCACCGCTATTGCTTTAATTAACAATAGTTTAATTGTGTTGCGGCTCGAAATGACAGCTGCTTTTTTATTGCGTAACTGCCTGCATGCTGTTAGGCAGGTTTGCTATTTCTTTATCTAAGTAGCACTAAACAGCATGCAATAATTTTTTGCTAACTTTGATCTGCTTAAAAAACATATCCTATTCCAAGACACAAATCTCCAATGGAATATGTTTTACTTCCGTTTAACCAATTCCCGGTTAAATTCAATATAATGTGCCTTTTTTTCATCAGAAGCCCGCCTTCAACCTCAAATCCTGATTTAGTCCAACTAACGCGACGTGTATCCCACCACTCGCCATAGCCGGCTCCAAGTTGAGCAACTAGTGAAAAGGCATTCTTGATTATTAATGGTTTTGTAAGCCCAGCAACAATTGAAAATAAATTTGTTGGAGTTGATCCTTGATCGAACTCCCATTCCTCGCCTTTTCCGTAACGTAAACCTAAATAAATCCCAGGATTACAGATATATCCAATTTTAATCCCGAATGGAGTTTCAAAGATTCCTGAATTAGTTGATACAAAGTATTCCTTTTCCATATGGTTAGGGTTGAATATAGTGTATTTAATATCCTGTTTTTCTTGCCCGGATACATTTTGGGATATGATAATAAATACAATGTATACAACGAATTTTATCAAAGATTTTTTCATGTGTTTATAATTTTGTAATGTGTTGAACATGAAACTATTCCAAAATTGATAAACATATGGAACCGCCTCGCCCTCCCATGATATTTTTTAATCATGTCCTTGTGTGATACTATGATCAATAAATATCATGCTCGTTTCATTATTACATTTTTTGGTTAATATTTTATTTTCTGTTGTCTTTGCCTTGTTTCCAAAGTGTTGGGCAAAGAACAGCAGCCACCTTTAATGCATTATGTTTTTATTTTCGTTTATCTTTAATTTATTCAAATTCCGTTTCTGAGTAAACTCCTAAACAGGCTATTGTTTTTAGCTTGTGTTAGTGTTCTTTATTGAATTATTAGTTTTTGTTTATTTATATAAATTCCATTATGCTTTATCAATGCAATATAATATCCCGGAGGAATGAGCTCAGTTGAAATAAAATTATTTGTAGAACTTGTCTTAAATACAACAACCCCAATACTATTAACTAATTCTATTTCTAGATCCAGGTTTTTGGGGTTATTTACATACATTCTGTCATTAACAGGATTAGGATATATAACAACATCTTCTTCATTTGGCAATTCCGGATAAGAAACAGCTCCTTCAGCATTTCTTTTCATTATAAAGACATCTGATGAATTTGCTGGATTAGTCGTTTCATAACCCATAATCACTATATTATCAGACTGTAAACCAACGACATCGATTCCGGTTTTTGGTGAATCGGATGGATATATTCTCTCTTTTTGCAAATTTAGGTCCGTATCATAGATCCACAAAACGAGTTGCCCATCAGAGGTCCCGGTTATTAGGATTTTACTATATCCAAGCATTCCGGAACCAATCACTTCTACATCTGAATCATAGAAATCAACAAATTTACCGTCAACATCATTGGTTAAAAGATCTTGAGTCATAAAAGACATATACGGCCAGTTCCCGAAATCAAATCTTACAATTATTAATTTATTTTCCGATAGCCTATCCATTCCTGCAGTATGACTGGCTTGATAGGTCCAAATTAATGAAGAACCTTCGAAGTTTGTTCTAACTACTACATCCTTTGCACCAAACCAAAATTCACTTGGTGATTGTTTAAATGAGAATTCTACGGGGTCGATTAACTTCCAGTGCTGGTATTTATCAATTAATTGACCGCTATTGGAATCAAAAGTATAAACCGTCGGAACATATTCCCCGTTTTTTGTGTTTACGGGTCGTAATTGTTTAGAATCTCCATTGTTAAGTTCTTGAACTGTACCGAACCAACAACCCAATGAATCAGTTTCATGATATCTCCATAGCTCATTGCCGTTTGAGGAATCAACAACTTTAATATAACTGCTGTTGTTTTTGCTGCCGACAATAGCAATGTTTCCACTTTCCATAATACATAAACTATAAAACTTTGATGTTGTACTTTCGTTTATTCTCCAGATTTCTTCTCCGTACTTATCAACTTTTATAGCAAATGCTCGTTGGTTTTCTTTGTTGATATCTTCGGACCAGCCACAAATAAAAACATTGTCCAGACCGTCATTATCAATGGCTTTTGGATGGTCATAATACCCAAAATCAAATTTTACGTCATAGTAGTTCTGTGAAGAAACTAATAGTGAACTAAATGTCAATACTAGCAATAAATAGATGGAATGTCTCATTTCTTTTAGTTTTTGTTATTTATAAATAATCATATCGATTCAAGGCACATCACCTTAAGCTGCTTATTGTCAATTAAGGCTATGGCATTTTGTTTTTATGCCATAAAGATAGTAAAAATATATTTAGGTTTTGGTATTCACAGGAAATTATTTTTAATATTGTAGTATTCTTGCGTTCGGAAAGTAGTATTTTGGAATTCCTTGTTATAAATACTTACTCCAATTTCCTAAAAGGAATACAAATTATCTCTTCCCGTACTGACTGATGAAAAATCGCTTATTTTTGTATTTTTAAGAGGTTTATGAAACGATATTTTTTAAAACTGGCGTATGACGGTTCTGATTTCCACGGTTGGCAGATACAGGAAAATGCACATAGCGTTCAAGCCGAGCTGACCGAAAAACTGAGTTTGATGCTGAAAGAAGATTTGCAAATAATTGGTTGCGGACGAACAGATGCTGGCGTTCATGCCAGGGAGTTTTTTGCTCATTTCGAGATAAACAAGCAATTAGTGAATATTGATGACTTCGTTTATAAGTTAAATGCTTTTTTGCCCAGATCGATAGTTGTGTACGATTTATATGCTGTAGAGGATAATATGCACGCCCGTTTCAGCGCAAAAAGCCGGACATATAAATATTATATTTCAAGAAGAAAAAACCCCTTCAACGATAATTATTCATATCAATACTTCCGCAAACTGAATATTGACGAAATGAACGAGGCATCCAGGATGCTTTATGATTTTACTGATTTTACTTCCTTCTCTAAATTACATACACAAACGGCAACCAATAATTGTAATGTAAGCTATGCCAAGTGGGAGTTGGTTAATAATCTGCTTGTATTCACGGTTACATCTGACCGGTTTCTGAGGAATATGGTTAGGGCGATAGTAGGAACGCTTTTGGAAGTGGGAACCGAAAAGTTGAGTGTTGCTGAGTTTAAAAAAATAATAGAAAATAAAAACAGAAATGAAGCCGGCTTTTCAGTACCGGCCAAAGGGCTTTTTCTGTTTAATGTAAAATATTGATAATAAGAGAGTAATATGTTGTTGAATATTAAAAAGGGAATAGGATATTTATATTTCAACCGCCCGGAGATTTATAATCCGCTGGATTTGCCGACTGCGAGGGAGCTTTATGCCAATCTTAGGAAGTTGTCGATCGACAGTAATGTCAAGGCAGTGATTTTAAGCGGAAAGGGGAGGGCTTTTTGTGCCGGTGGCGATATTAAAGCAGTTTTGAACCATCAGGAAGGTCCCGCCGCAGCTTTCCATGAGATGGCAATAAACGTTCAAGCCTGTATTATGGAAATGAGGAATATGGGCAAGCCGGTTATAGCGGCTATAAACGGTGTTGCGGCAGGTGGTGGTTTTTCCATAAGCCTGGCGGCCGATTTTAGAATTATCGACCCGAAAGCAGTGATGAAGCTGGGCTTCACTAGCAATGCGCTTAGCATAGATGGTGCCGGAACTTTTAATTTGCCCCGATTGATCGGACAGGCGAAAGCACTTGAAATTGCAACCTTCGATGAGCCTATTGATGCCGAAGAAGCTTTAAGGTTGGGTTTGGTGAACAAAATATCCGAGGAGGGTGAAGTTATCAATGCTGCAAGGGTTTTTGCTAATAAAATAATGGAAAAGTCGCTGCATACCTTTAGTTGGTCGAAACGCTTGATAAACAGTTCGTTTGAAAGTACGGTTGAAACCCAAATGGAAAAGGAACATCAGGCATTGGTTAGTTGTGTTTCGCATCCCGATGGTGTTGAAGGGATTACAGCATTTGTGGAAAAAAGAAAGCCGAAGTTTAATAAATAAACTCCGGCTTTTTGTTCATTAATAATTATCCTATTTACTTAAAACAATAGTCATATTAGTTGTTTCTGTCATTGTTGAGGTGCCGAGAACAGTAACAGTCTCGTCAATAATGTTTAGTACAAGATTTGTATCAGTTAAACTAACTATTGTGGCCTCTTGTGATTCGCCCTCATAAGTAATTGTAATTTTATCTCCTGCCAAACTCCAATTGCCGGTATAGTTGAACGAATTGCCGGGAATGTTTTGAACCGTGGATTGACCAAGAATAGTTGAAGTTAACTTAATTCCAAATGAGCCTTCAGAGGTGGCTAAATTTGGGTTTTCACTAAAAGTATATGTAAAATCAACATCGTATCCTTCACCGGTATAATCTGTGGTGATACTTTGCCCCAATACTTCGGTTACTGAAGTGCCGGTGTAATTTACAGAAGTACAATTCCATGTTCCCACTAAATTAGAAGTTGATGGCTCTGCATTGTTGTTGTCCTTTTTACAACTTATTATCGTTAGTACCAAGACCATCAATAATAACACATTTTTCAGGTTGAATTTTTTCATTCTCGTTTTTTTTTTAATTTATGGTTTTATTTAAATAATAACAGTATTCACTTATTGGGGTTTATGTTTCACTAAAATTTCATTAATTAATTTGATGTAAATATATAGTTTTTTTATAAATAAACATGCTCTTTAATAAGTTTATTTTAAAATTTTATAATCGGTTTTTCGCTTTAAAAAATATTTAAAAATTCCGGAAACGGAACTTTTTTAAATGCTGGTAATCACAATAGGCAGGCTCAGGGTATTTAGCATGCGAGCCATCTAACAAGCCAAAACCTAAAACAATCCGTCGTTATTATATATTTCCATTTGAACTTCCGAGAAAGCTTCAATGGTAGATTCTTTAGCATTGTTGAGGTTTTTAATTTCTCCTGAAACCAAATCTATTTTCACAATATCACCATCTTTTAAATCTAAAGATGACAAATCATTATAAGTAAGGATAGGGAATGCGGCGTTTATGGCATTGCGTTCGTAAATAGCGCCGAAACTCTCGGCCACAATAGCCTGAACGCCAAGGGTTTTAAATCCATCAACGGCCTGTTGGCGCGAACTTCCAGCCCCAAAGTTTTTACCTGTAACAACTATGTCGCCAGGTTTGACTTTCTTGGCAAAATCTTTAAACCCTTCAAGATTATCGAAAATATATTGTCCCATTTCTTTGGGATCGGTGATTTGTAGATAGCGGTTGTGATAGATCATATCGGTATCGATATTATCCTCCAAAACCATCCAAACACGACCTTTGATAATTGTATTTTTATCTGGATGCTCAGAAATGCCTATGCTAATTTCCGGCTTGTTATCGTTGTCGAGCATAAAATCAAAAACTTCAGGTTCGTCCGGAATATCATCTTCGGAAGTAATATATCCTGCCACAGCAGAAGCAGCAACACTAGCAGGCGAAGCGAGGTAAACAGAACCCTTGCCTTGTTTTCCGGGGAAGTTTCTGTTACCTGTTGAAATGGTAATTTCTCCAGGGCCGTTTTGTCCAACCTGTCCGGCTGCACATCCTGCGCAGCCTGCATTTGAGAACATGGCGCCGGCAGTTTTAAAAATCTTTATTATGCCCTCATCAAGACATTGTTGCCATATTTCATCTGTGGTTGGTACAATTTTTAAAACTACCCCGGGCGCAACCTTACGATCTTTAAGAATGTGTGCCGCAGCTCTCATATCTTCCATACGTCCGTTGGTGCAACTGCCAATGAATGCCGAGTCGATGCGGGTGTGCTTTTCCGAATTAATATCAACCGTGTCGTGAGGTTTGCCGGGGCGGCTAACCATATTTACAAATTTGCTAATGTCAATCTCGTGAACCTCCGAATAAGTGGCATCGGCATCGGCCTCTATTTTTTCAAGTTTACGTCCTGTTCTTTGTTCGCAATAATCCATCACCTCCCGGTTTGGGGGGAACAACAGGATAATGGCTCCCATTTCCGTTCCCATGGAGGCTATGGTAACTCTCTCGTCAAGGGTGAGCTCTTCGATGGCCTTACCGTAAAACTCAACTGATTTTCCGAGCAAGCTGTTGGCGCCGAATCGGTTGAGCAGATTCAGCACTATATCTTTGGCGTAAATTCCTGAAGGTCGCTCCCCTATAAATTCAAGTTTTACAGATTCGGGGACTTTAAACCATATTTTTCCTTTGTGAAAAGCAGCGGTAATGTCCTTGTCTCCCATTCCCTGTCCGAAAGCGCCGATAGCTCCCAGGATATTTGCATGCGAATCGGTTGTTACTGCTGTGCTTCCGGGCCATGCCAATCCGTTGGCAAACAAGGTATGTGTTCCGATACCATTGTTGATATCAAAAACCTTTATGCCATGTTTTCGGGCAAAAACCCTTACTATCTGCTGGTTTACGGCATATTTTTGGTCGCTTCCGGTAGGGTTGGTGTCGAAAGTGAAAAATGTCTTGTTAACATCGTCTATACTTAGGTTTTTTTCCTCCAAAGTCTTAACGACATTGGGTCCCCCAAAATCCCTTGCAACTCTTGCGTCAATGGCGATATCTGCAATTTCGCCAGGTTTAACGGACTCTTTCCCCGAATGGGAAGCTATTATCTTTTCAATTATATTCATTATGATAAATCTTTACTCTTTCGATAAAAAATACGATGGCTCAAAAATAGAGTAAAATTCCCTAATGTGATTCTAAATTATTAGCATTTTGTTAAAAAAACATATCTTTACAATCTAAACCGTCAATCATTTCGATAATTTGGTCATGGATCGTTCGGCCGTATTTCAACCGGATAAATGTACACTTCCAATATAATTAGAAATTAATTTAACAGGTTTAATATCAGTATATTATACAGTCTTTATTTTGTGAATTTTAATTTTAAAGTATTTTATTATGACAAAGAACATATTTTTTATTGCAATGGTTTTATTAGTCGCATGTATTGGTTGCGACAATAATACCGTAAAAAGCAACGACAATAATGAGGATATTTCAAAGGATATTTTTTCCTTCGATATGGAGGAGGTATTCGTTAAAGTGGACGGATGTGATTCTGGTTTACAGTATTGTTCCCATGTAATGATCAACTATCCTGTTTTTAAGTCAGAAAAAATGAAGGATGCTAATAAATTAATTTTGAGCCGTATCACTAAATTGATGGGGGATAATGATACAGTAGAAGCTGTTGATTTAACGAAGAGCGCGAAAGATTTTATAAAATCGTATGAATCTTTTAAAAAGGATTTTCCGGATTCCCGGCAGATTTGGGTTTTTCGCCTAAAAAGCCGTATAAGTTTTGCCGATGATGAAAAAGTGTCCGTTCTTATTGCTTACGATTCCAACACAGGTGGTGCTCACGGAAATCTGGGGCAATTGTTTTTGAATTTCAACTCCCATGGTAGAATTCTTGATAATTCGGAGATAATAGAGGATAGTGCCAAATTAAAGCAAGTTGCCGAACATAAGTTCCGCCTCCGTAAAGGGATTGAGGAAAACAAGAGTTTAAATGAGTCAGGTTTTTCCTTTCCCGACGACAAATTTGTTTTGCCTGATAATATTGGTTTAGCGGATAAGGCTTTTATTCTTTATTATAGCCCATATGAAATTGGTTCTTATGCAATTGGCCCGACACAAATTATAATTGGTTTTGACGAGTTGAAATGATTTCCCTCAGTTAAACAACAAACCGATAGCAGACTTTGAATTAAGTGCTATCGGTTTGAAATCCAAGCATGTTTTCTTTTCGTATAAATATAACGACACTCTTATTTTTTAAAAGGGAATCGTAGGAAAACCTGATATTAGCGTTTGATTATTTTTATTGAAGCAGATTGCGAGGCGGTTTTCAGCATCACTGTATAAATACCGGCCTGCATATCCGTTGCATCCAGATTTATCCGGTGCGACCCTTTGTCTTGATGCTGTTTAGCAAGTATCTTGACTTCCCGACCCACCACATCATAAAGCCTTATGTCGACATTAGCAGACTTTGGCAGTACATATGAAACAGCTGTGTAATTATTAAAAGGGTTAGGTTGATTTTGCTCAATTTTGAGTTTGTTTTCCTCGGCGATATTGTCATCTATACCGGTTATTATCCAGTTTATCGGTTGGCTATAAATTGTCCCACCTGATTTTGTGGCTGCTGTTGCGATAAATAAATCTTCAGTAGTAGCTGCTGCAGTTATAACTTCACCGGGAACTGAAAAGGGTATCCAGTTTTGAAGGTCGCTTGTATAATATGCTGTATTACCCAAAATAAAAATACTAAAACTACCATCTCCGTTTACCTTTAGGAGTAGTTTGTTGAATTTCTCGTCAGCGAACAGGTTTGTCCATGTAGTTCCGTAATCCATACTGGTGAATGCCCCGCTCTCTGTTGTGATCAGTGAAAAGGAGCCCAAGAGCATAACCCCCGTAATATTTAGTTGGTTGCCGCTTAGGCCATTGTTTCCCGAATCCCAAGTTGCAAAATCATCACTTGAATAATAAACTCCCCCATCGGTACCAAGGATAAACGTATTTACCGTTCCATCGTCGTAACCGGCTATGTCGTTTATATATAGAGCATCGTTAACAAGACCGTTGTTTTTTGCTGTCCAGGGACCATCAAGTTCAGGACCAGAAAAAAACCCACCTCCATTGGTTCCTACCGAGAAATCATTGCCGGATAAGTCTCCTCCAAGCCAATAAGTATTTATGTCCGTAGTGGTTAGCCCGCTTCCGGTAGCATCAATATAAGTTAATTGATCAAGTGTCATTGTATAAAAAGGCCCGTTATTGGTTGATACGAAAAGCATCGGCCAGGGCCCCAATTGAAGGTTGTTGATGTATTTATTCGACAAGTTGCCAGAAATATCAGACCATGAAGTTCCCAGATCGGCTGATTTGAAAATACCGTCCCCTTCGAATCCTGCATAAACTGTATCCACATAGGCTGCAAGAGAACTAATGTCGCTGTTTGTGTTGTTAATTGTAATAGTGGTCCATTGAGCTTGTAATCCGGAAATAATCATCAAAAAGCAAGCGATAAGTAAAAGATTTTTCATTTTGTGAGGTTTAAGTGTTTGAAATATATTTTATAAAAAATAATCTTAGTATTCCGAGTATGTAAATATTTAGTTGATTAGCATACAAAACTATAATGTCTAATATAATATTAAATACGTTATTTTACGTAGTTTATCTAAGGTAATCTACGGAAATTTCTTATTTAAGGGAAGTTTGTCGATAAAAAACGGAAACTCGCAAAGAGGGTATATGGCAGCAAGTCCTTAAGCAAGAAATAAACAAACGAATCAAAGACTAAAAATGCATTTTAAAGCAATTTTACTACCGGAATTACAAAAAGTCGTCATTAACGGAATTTTATAAATCTTTAATTGAAAATACATCTTACTCCAAACTGCATCTGCCATTTCGCTGGCAACAGGAGCTCTTCCTTCCTGACATGAACTTCTATAGTTTAAGGATTATTGGCTGCTTCTTCCTGAGCCGATATCCATCCGCCCCCGAGTGCTTTGTAAAGCGAGATATGGGCATCGAGCAGCTCTTTTTGAGTTTGAGTATATCTCAACTGAGCGTCGAATGACTGCCTCTGACCTTCAAGGACTTCCAGATATGAGGTTTGACCTTTGTCGTATCTTTGGTCAGAAAGCTTTTTTGCGTTTATAGCTGCTGTAGTCCGCAATTTATTGGCTTCCAGTTCGGCTTTTAACGTCTTTATCGCAATAAGGGCGTCAGCAACTTCCCTGAATGCCTGTAGTGTCGTATTTTCATATTGGCGCAGAGCAACTTCGGTATTGTATTTTTCAATTTCAACGCGGCGTTTGTTCTTGCCGAAATTAAACAAGGGGCCCGTTAAGCTTCCGGCTGCCGACCACGCAAGGCCGCCTGATGTTATATTCAAGAGGTCGTTGCTGGCATACCCGAACAGTCCTGTGATGTTCAAAGAAGGCCAGCGCATTGCCTGGGCAACGCCTATTCTTGCATTTTGAGCCGCATAAACGGCCTCCGCTTGCCTAATATCGGGGCGGCGCAACAATAGTTGCGATGGAAGTCCTTCCGGTATTTTAGGGGGCAGGTGTTGCTCTGACAGGGCTGTATTTGTTATAAAACCTTTTGGGTTTCCGCCAAGCAAAAGGCTCAAGGTGTTTTCTGTCTGGGCGATTGCCCTCTCATAAACCGGTACTGAGGCTTGCGAGATGGCTTTTTGAATTTGAGCCTGGTTCAAATCCAGTTCGGGAACAATGCCATAGTCGAACCTGGCCCGTATTATTACGAGTCCGCTATCGCGTGAGGCGAGGGTTTTTTTTGAGATCTCAAGTTTTTCTTGAAACTCGAGAAGGGTAAAATAAGTTGATGCAACGGCGGAGATTAAACTTATTTGTACGGTTCGCATTCCATATTCCGAAGCCAATAATTCGGCTCTTGCCGATTCGTTGAGCCTTCGGTATTTCCCCCAGAACCCTATTTCCCAATACATTTCCGGATAGGCAGAAAAAGAACTTGCGTTTGGGTTTTGCAGCAAAGCTGCGCCGAAGTTACCGCCGCCTGCATTGGCGGAAACGCCAAAAGACGGGTATTGGTCGGCCTCGGTAAAGCCGAGATTGGCCTTCGCTGCTTCTATTCGCGCCGCGGCTATCAGCACGTCTTTGTTGTTCTCCAGGGCTTCATTTACCAAAAGAGCCAGTTGGGGATCGTTGAACAGGTCCCACCAGCGCAGGTTTACAATTGTATCGGACGCAATGCTATCGAAGCGGAAAACATTCTCGCCCGCATATTGCGGGTGTTGAAAATCGGGCCCGAGCTTACAGCTTGATATTAATAATACGATTCCCGATATATATATTACTAGTTTTTTCATGATCAATAATTATTATTGTTTTCATCCTCGGTTTCAACATTCAGTTGAGCCATTTTATCTCTTTTTTTCTCATAACCGGCTAATTTGCCTATTAGGATGAAGAGCATGGGGTAGAAGAAAATACCCAGGAGCGTTGCCAGTGTCATTCCTCCCAATAAGGCCATCCCCATTACTTTGCGTGCTTCGGCGCCTGAGCCGGAAGCAACAACAAGAGGGAATATCCCGAATATAAAGGAGAAGGCCGTCATAAGGATAGGCCGGAAACGCGATTTGGCTGCCATGAGCGCGGCTTCGGTGAGCGATATTCCTTTTTTGAACTCATCGTTGGCAAACTCGACGATAAGGATGGCATTTTTGGCTGCCATACCAATGAGCATAACAAATGAAACCTGTGCAAATATATTGTTCTCGAATGTAGGGCTGATTAATCGTCCGACCCAGAGGGCAAATAAAGCACCGAAAATAGCAAAAGGTGTCCCGAGCAAAATGCTGAACGGCAAAGACCAGCTTTCGTATTGTGCCGCCAGGATAAGGAATACAAATACCAGCGAGAATGTTAATATCATTCCAAGCGAGCCTGATGCTTTTTTCTCTTGGAACGACATGGCATTCCAGGCAAAGCTCATATCCTGGGGAAGTGTTTCGTCGGCGACTTCCTCGAGTGCGGTCATTGCTTGGGCCGAAGTATATCCTTGTGCCGGGCTTCCGGTAACTTCCACTGAACGGAATAAATTAAAACGGTTGGTGTAGTCGGGGCCCGAAATGTTTCTTACTGTTGCCAGGGTTGCCAGGGGAACCATATTGCCATTGTTGTTTTTAACAAAGAAGTTGGTTATCTTGCTTTCGTCAACACGATATTCAGGCTCTGCCTGTATATAAGTTTTATAAAGCCGTCCGAAGCGGGTGAAATCATTTACGTAAGCACCACCCATAAGGGAGCCTATTGTAGTATAAAGGTCAGTAAGGTTAATGCCGAGCTTGAGAGCCTTTTCTTTGTCGATATCGAGATATCTTTGGGGTACTGCTGCCTGAAAAGTCGTGAATGCGTTGCCGATCTCAGGGCGCTTGTTGGCAGCAAGGATAAACTCATGGGTCTTTTGGGCAAGATATTCAGGTGTGTTGCCACCTTTGTCTTGCATCATGATGCTGAAACCGGATCCATTTCCCAGCCCGGGTATTGCCGGAGGCCCGAAAGCAAATGCCTGGGCCGCTTTTATTCGCATAGCCAATTGAATATTCACTTTCTGGATTACTTCTTTTGCAGTTGATTCCCTGGCGGCCCAATCGTTGAGGGTTACGAACATAAAGCCATTATTAGACGACATTGCACCTGAAAGTAAACTAAACCCTGTTGCTGTGGTAATATATTTTACTTCAGGAATTTTCAGGACGATTTCTTCAATATCCTTTGCGACAACATCGGATCTTTGCAGGCTTGCTGCATTAGGAAGTTGCATATTTACAAAGAAATATCCCATATCTTCCTCAGGAATAAATCCACCGGGCACTGCTTTGCCGAAGAAAACCGCAGCAATGGTAACAGCAACGATAAAAATCACTCCTCTTTTCAATTTTCGTGTTATTATTCCTGTTAAGCTCATATATGATTCTGTGGTAGAGCCCATTACATTGTTAAACTTGCCGAAAAACCACCCCAAAGGTCCTTCATAAGGCCTGGGCTTTTTCAATAAGATTGACGAAAGGGCAGGGGAGAGCGAAAGCGCATTAACTGAGGATACCAGCACCGATACCACTATCGTAATGGCAAACTGCTGATAAAGGCGGCCTGTAATTCCTGCCATCCCGGCAACGGGAATAAAAACAGCAACTAAAACCAATGTGGTTGCGATCACGGGCGCAGTTACTTTTCGCATGGCGTCCAGGGTAGCTTCCTTAGGTGTCATACCAGCAGCGATGTTTACCTGTGTTGCTTCCACCACCACTATTGCATCGTCAACAACAATACCTATCGCAAGCACCAGGCCGAGTAGCGAGAGTACGTTGATGGTAAATCCCAACATAGGGAAAAATATGAATGCCCCGATTAAGGAAACGGGTATGGCCATTGTTGGGATTAGCGTGGCCCTCCAGTCCTGGATGAAAATGAAGACTACCAGTACCACTAATATGATGGCAATGATCAATGTAACAACAATATCTTTTATCCCGGCCGTGATGGGCGCTGTAGAATCCAGCGACACATCATATCTTACACTTTCGGGGAAGTTCTTTTTCAAGATTTCCATTTCTTCTATAACCTGAGAGGCAAGTTCAACTGCATTAGAGCCAGGTGCTTGGTAAAGTGCTATTATAGAGCATGTCTTGCCGTTTAGGCGCGTGAATGCATTATATGTCTCAACGCCAAGGTTAATGGTGGCGACGTCCCTAAGCTTTACCTGTGAACCGTTACTGGTGGTTCTCACGACAATATCGCCAAAGGCTTCGGGCGAGTTGAACCTTTCAGGCAATCGAACAGTATAGGTAAACTCGGTTCCTGCCGGTGCCGGCTCTGCGCCAAACCTTCCTCCCGGAACTATTATGTTTTGTTGATTTATTGCGTTTAATATTTCAGGAACCGTTAAGCCCATCTGCGCCAGGCGGTCTGGTTTAATCCAAATCCTCATGGAATAGTCGGCGGCGCCCAAGACATTTACCCTTCCTATACCTTTAACACGGGCCAGCTGATCCTTGATATTGATCAGGGCATAGTTGCCGAGAAAATTCTGGTCGTATCTTCCGTCGGAAGTTAATGTTATGAGCATTAATATATTAGGTAGTGATTTTTCAGTGGTAACACCAAATTTCTTCACCTGCTCGGGAAGTTTTGCCGTTGCGGCCGAAACCCTGTTTTGTGCCAAAACCGTATTCATGTCAGGATCGGTTCCCACATCAAACGAAATATCTATGACCATACTCCCGTCGTTGGCATTAGTGGATTTCATATAAATCATGTTGTCAACGCCGTTTATCTGTTGCTCAAGCGGCGTAGCAACACTTTCCTCGACACTTACCGCATTGGCCCCGGTATAATTGGCCCTTACCTGAACAATTGGTGGAGTTAAATTAGGGTATTGCTCGATCGGCAAGCCTATTAGCGACACAATACCGACGATCACGATTATAATTGCAATAACGATTGCAACTATCGGCCTGTGCACAAAGAAGTTTCCTTTACTTTCAGCCATGATTTTAGTTTTGTGAATTGTTAAATTGACTTTTGAATTCAATCAGCTTAGGTGTAATAATAGTTCCCGGACCAACTTTTTGCAAGGCATCGATTACAAGCATTTCATCGGCTTGCAAACCATCGGTTATCAGCCAGTAATCATCAATTTTAGGGCCTACTGCGATCTGGCGCGTTTCAACCATGCTGCTGTCGTTGACGACATAAACCGAATATTGGCCTTGTAGCTCGGTAACGCATCTCTGCGGGATGAGGATGGCTCCTTTGGCATTGTCCATCATGATTTTAATCTTGGCATATAAACCCGGGCGAAGTAGTTTATCGGGATTGGGAAAAGCTGTTTGAACAAGCAATGAACCGGTATTGGGGTCGATGCTCCTATCAATAAAATTTAAATGGCCTTTATATTTAAAAGTAGAGCCATCAGCTAGAATTAGGCTGATATCGGGCTTGAAATCTTCACTATCCCTGATTTTCCCTATTTTTTCCTCCTTAATCGCTTGTCGTGCCAAGACAATAAAGTCGGATTCCGTCAGGAAAAACTCTACCAAGACAGTATCGGTTGTAGAAACGGTGTTCAAAATTACCGGGTTTGGGCTTTGTCCCACAAATTCCCCGACTTTTGCCTTGGTTTTTCCGATTAACCCCTTAATCGGCGATTTGACCCAGCAATACCCAAGTTTGATGTTTGCAAGCTTCAGGCTTGATCTCGATGCTTCAACATAGGCTTGTGCAGCCTCGAACTGGGCTACGGCAGCATCCAGATCGCTCTTGCTTACAGCGTTTATAGCGGCAAGCGGTTTTATCCGGTTCAAATCGTTTTCGGCTTTTGCCAAAGAAGTTCGTGCCTCTGCAAGTTGGCTTTCCTCAACGGCAACCTCTGCCTTAAAAGGTTCAGGATCAATAGTGTATAAAAGTTGGCCTTTTTTAACACTTGTGCCTTCAGGGAAATGAATCCCTTCTAGGAAACCGCTAACACGCGCCCTAATAGGTATGTCGCTGCTTCCGTAAACCTGGCCGACAAATTCATGATATATGGGAACGTCTCTCTTTATTGCCTTAACAACAGTAATTTCCGGTGGGGCCATCTGAACAGGCTCGTTGCTTTTACATGAAGTTAATCCTGAAATCATGAGGACAAAGCTTATATTCAACAATAGTACAATAGATTTATTCATTATTATAATAATTTGATGTGAGTATTTGTTTGCACGAAAATAGAAAAATATACCTTATCATTTAAATAGCTCGTGCAGTTTTTGCTTTTCACAAAGCCGCAAAACCGCCGAGGGCTGGTTGACAGGATGATAAATATTTACGATGTAGTTTGTAAGTATTAGATAATGTGTATGTTATAAAGCCTTGACGAAAAATTGCACTTATTATATTAATAGTTACTGAAGTTTCGCGTTTATAAATAAACTTTGACAACCTGCGACTTATTAAATATTGAAATGTGTTAACATAATGAATATCAATAGTATATAAATTCCATA
>JAADIS010000012.1:23630-38267 GCA_013151215.1 Chlorobiota bacterium
CACTAAGGCACGAAGTTTCACCAAGCAATTTATATAATGTATAACCATCTGATAACAAATATATTAAGGCCTAGTGTTGGTATGCGAAACTCCAGTTATATAATTTTCGCTCTTTTAAATTCTTTTTTTCTATCGAATAAATATCTGTAGGTAACATGAACCTTCCTGATATCGGCATTAAGGTTTTTTATCATATTGATCATTCTAGGGTTAAAGTCGCCTATCCAATTCATTTCCAGGTCGGTATAATGCACACCCTTGCCTACTTCCTCCTCAAAGTAGTTAATCATTCCATCTGTTATTTTTTTTCCCTGGAATTCGGGGACAACACCGAATATCAAGCCCAATGCCCTACGACTGGCTTTTCTGACCTTTAAATCATAGAGAAGCCTTAATTTATTGATTAGATGCAATTTGCCGTTGAACTTCTTGATTATAGGGTTCAGGTCGGGTATCATCAAAAAGAAAGCTATAGGCCTTTGCTTATGATAAGCGAAGATCAAAAGCTTGGGGTCGATAATATGTTTAAGGCTTTTGAACAGTGCATCGGCATGTTTTTGGGTAAGGGGCTTTACCCCGGGGAACTTAGCCCAGGCTGCATTAAAGACTTCCAGAAAGTTATCGGCGGTTTTTTTCGGGTTCTTCAGGTCGTGATTCCCAAAGCTAATATCGGCATCTTCCTTAAGTTTAATGGCGTTTTCCTTTATTTTAGGGTCTATAAGGCCTATCTTTAGCTTGGTATGATAGGTAAACTGATTGAAAAAATTACGGAAGCCGTAGTTCTCGAATAATTTGTTATAATAGGCGTGATTATATGTCATATTGTAAACGGGCTCATAAAACCCTTCTAATAAACAGCCCCAGAAAGTTTCCCGCGAACCAAAATTTATAGGGCCGTCAACGGCTTCCATGCCTTTGTTTTTAAGCCATTCGATTGAGGTGTCGAACATTGCGTTTGCGGCCTCCTGATTGTTGACGCACTCAAAAAAACCAATTCCGCCTGTGGGTTGCTCCTCTTTTTCGGAGGACTTTTTGTCGTAGAATGCAGCTATCCGGCCAATGGGTCGGCCGTTGGAGGTCAAAACCCATCTTATTGCCTCACCGCTACGGAAGGCCTTGTTTTTTTTAGGGTCGAAAACCTTTTCGATATCGGTATCCAGATGACGGATCCAGTTATTGTCGTTTTTATATAAACCGGATGGAAAATCAAGAAACAGTTTAACGCTTGCCCTGTTGTTTACTTCTATCAGTTTGAAATTACTGCCCATGCCTTATGCTATATTTATTTGAGGTAAAAATAGGAAATTTGTTTTAATGCTTACTTTTTTTAATGCGCAGATAAAATGTGGCGGTCAGGCCAATGAGCGAGAACGCAATTAACACATAATAAAAATGTTGATAGCCAGGCAATCCGGGATTGTTGTCCAATAACCTGCCCGCCAGTGAATTAAAAAACACATCAGGGGTATAACCTATTACCGAAATTATTCCTACGGCTGTACCGGTTAAGCCCGTGGGTATCTTTGTTTCTTCAACCAGGGCAAAATAAACTCCCCTCAAGGCGTAAACAGCAAAAAACGAAACCAGCAAATTAGATATTATCAATAGGTTGATTTCCCGGCTTGTTGTCAATAAGGACAATAAGGAATATAAAATGGCAAGCAAGGAGAAGCTTATTCCAATGATTCTCTTGCCACTGAATTTATCGACAAGCAAGCCTGCCGCTATGGCACCGACAGGCCGTAAATAACTGGCGTTGGAAACAAATGCCGAAGCCTGAAGCTCGTTCATGTTTAAAAAATCGACGGCATACAAAGAGTAATAATCCAGGCCTTTGTAGGCACTGTAAGCACTAACTACGATGATGGCCTGAAGCCATAAGTTTCTGTCCATAAGAAGAATCAGGGGGCTTCTGGGCTTATGTGGGTTGTTTTGCTTGATAATTTTGCCGTCGGGGACGGAAATCCATATTAGTATCCCTGCAAAAGCAGTAAACAAGGTATAAAGAAGTATGATGCCTCTAATTGCCGAAATACGTTGTTCGTCGGATATCTCATTTAGGTTGCCACCAAACGATTGGGCCAAAACAAACACTGCCAGACTTGAGACTGCTGCTGCGGCAAGCCCCCTGCCTCCGTCCAGCAGACCAAACGCCTTTCCTTGCGAATTATCGCCTCCCCATTCCCTGACAGCCTTTATCATTGGCGACCAAAACAGGAATATCGTTGTTGCCCCCCACCAGGCGAATAGAAAATACAATCCGTTTATTCCGGGAATAAAGCTCATATAAATTCCGCCTGAAGCGGTTGCGAAAAGCGAAAAGCTCATTAATTTCCTGGCTGAAAACCTATCGGCCAGCATACCCCCCGGGAAATAGCTCAGCATAGCAAGAATACCATACGGAAAGACGATATCGCCCAATTGAGTATTTGTTAAATTAAAGGCGTCAAGAAGGGTAGGGCGGAAGAAGCGTGCAATATGGAATGGGAGGCTAAATATCATCTCGCCGGCAAATATCAGGCTGAACATTATTAACCATCTGTTGTTATTTAGTTTCCCCACTATTTTATTTTTCTTCTTCTTTTATGATTTTATAAATGGCAAAGTAAAGAAAAAGAATTTAGGAGGCAAGAGTTTAAAACTTATTGAGTGTTGGAGCGTAATCTTCCAGGCAGCAATAATTCTTCCGGTTGAATCGGGAACTCTAAAAATTCCTAAATTAAGAAGCACAGCAGCTAAGTTTGGAAACGTCTTTTCCAAATGTTATGGCTGCTAGTTTAATGCCCTCGCTAAGAGTTAGATATGGATAAAGATTTTCTGAAAGCTCTTTTATTGCAATCCCATACTTAATTGCCATGCTAAGTTGTTGGATAAGTTCGCCGCCCTCGGGGGCAACAATACGTGCGCCGATGAGCATATCTGTTTCTTTGTTGCGTATGAGCTTTATAAAACCCCTGGTATCGTTTGCCGCAATCGCCCTGGGAATATCTTTCAGTTCTATTCTGGAAGTCTCGAACGGGATGTTCATTTTTATTGCTTCCGCTTCGTCGATGCCTGTCCCGGCTATTTGCGGATCGGTGAAGACCACCCATGGCAGCGAGGAATAGTCTATTTTGAAGTCTGTTCCGGAAAAAGCGTTTTCGACGGCAATCCTGCCTTCGTGGGCAGCCGTATAAACATAGGCAGGAGTATTGATGCAATCGCCTGCCGCATAAATGTTTGATTGGCTAGTTTGTAAATGGTCGTCAACTTTAATATGTCCGCTTTTTTCTGTTTCAACCTCTGTTTTCTCAAGTCCCAAATTATAAGTATTTGGTCTCGTGCCTGTTGAAACAAGAATTTTGTCTGCGCCGAAAATTTGGGGTTTTCCTGACTTTTTGGCTTTTACGATTATGCCGGTTTCGTTTTCGGAGGCTTCCTCAAAATCAAGACCGGTATGAATCTCCATGCCTTCATTTCGCAAATGCTTCAACAGCTCTTCCGATATTTCAGGATTTAGCCTGGATAGTATGTTTACTGAGCGTTGAAGCAAAATGACTTTGGTGCCTAATCGGTGATAGGCTTGGGCAATCTCAAGAGCAATGTAGCCGCCACCAAGCACGATTAAGGATTTAGGTTGTTCTTCGATATCGAAAAGACTAATGTTGGTGAGGTAATTTATTTTCGAAAGACCTTTTATAGCGGGTATTTTTGTTGTTGAACCACTTGCGATAAGTATCTTTAGGGCAGTGAACTTTTCTTTACCGTCAACGATAATAGTTTTATTATCGACAAACTCGGCCCAGCCTTTTAGCAATACAAGATTATCGAAATCACTCACGACATCCATGTATTTTTTCTTCTGAAGCTCATTAACCAACTGTTTTTTTCCTTTTATCAAGGATCCAAAATCAATATCGGCCCCTTGGGGTTTTATGCCTTTGAAGTTCGAGTGATTGGCGTGATAAACTGTTTCGGCTGCCCTTATTAGGTTTTTGGAAGGAACGCAACCTACGTTCACACAAGTACCACCGAAATCAAGACCTGCGTTCACCATCAGAGTCGAGAGGCCCAGACTGTTGGCTTTTATGGCTGCCGAAAAGGCTGCGGAACCCCCACCTATGATAATAAGGTCGAAGTTATTGGGCTTGCCGGCTTTATCGTCTATTTCGGCAACTACCTTATAATGAGTTTCTTTATCTATGATTTCCTGTATGACTTCCTTGGAGATTTTTTCGGGATCGTATTTAAACTCCCCTATTTTATCTTTATAACTAACGTGGTTTTCGATTATACCATCCTTGGTCGATAAATGTTTCTGTATTCCGCTTGCGCAATGATCACAAGTCATACCGGATATTTCGTATTTAACAATTTTCATTTTTTTACTTTATAAGTAGTTTTGTCAATGTTTTTAATTATGCTATCGATATTTGTTTGCGATTTGTCATACTTTACAATGGCTTTGCCGCTTTTATAATCGGCGCTTACCTCAAGTATGCCGCTTCCTTTGTTAACTGCATTTTCAATGTGGTTGTTGCAAGCAGGGCAACTCATGCCTTCAATATCCAAAGTCTTTTCAACAATATTGTTAATGTCGACAATAATTATTTCTTTTTCCTTTTCAGTGTGAAAAGCTCCTGAATAGTAAGGGAAGGCCATCATTAAAATAGCAAAAAGTGTTATTATTAGCAAAAACTTACGGCTTTGCCAAAATGATGGTTTTTCATCTGTTTCGCAATCGCAATCTATTTCGTCGGGTTTTGTTGGTTTTAGTTTCTGATACCAAGCAAAAGCCAAAACTAATATCGTGATACCTATAAAATAGGGGCGGAAGGGTTCCAAAAAACTGAATGAGGAAGCAATTCCCGAACTGCCTGCAACGAGGGCAAGCACTGGTGTGATGCAGCATAATGAAGCCGCTATTGCTGTAAGAAGGCTTGCGCCGGCATATTTTGTTGAATTTGATTTTTTCTCCATGATATTATCCTTGATTTATTATTACATGATTCAAATTACCGATTATCGGCTCAATGATTTCTTTTTGCTTTTCTGCCAATGAATAAAAAATTGTTTGCCCTGTACGCTTGCTAATCAGTATATTGCCGTCCTTCATCTTTCTTAGGTGCTGCGATATGGCAGGAATGCTCATACCAAGTATATCCGATAAGTCGCGTCGCAGGGACAGAGCTCGCCTTCATCTTGCAAGAGGAATAGTATTTTCAATCTAACTTCATTCCCGCCAAGGGCTAGGATCTTGCTCAAATTAGTGAACGCCTGCGACATAGAATCAACCTTGTGCCTGCAAGCCTCAATCTGGTTTTGGTCGGCAAAAACTCTTATACACTTAATACCCATGATTTTTTATTTCTTAAACGTAATATTAATACAATTATTATTTAAGCAAATACTTAAACATAAACATTCAGTCGATAAAAACAATGATTCCTTACTGAAAGAATAAGTTTTCGTTATTTATTTTGCTTTTTATTGAAATTTATTCGATTATTTTTTTACTTTTATACATTGTTAAATCATTTTTTTACGATCTTTTGTTCCCGCGATGAAACTTGAACGCAATAACTATGAAGTTTAAATATTATCTTATATATGTATATGTTGCCCTATGTTTTACGGGAATCAAAGGGCAAAGCAATGGCATGGGGCATGTTACTGATACGGCACATATCAATCAGTTGGTACAAGCTTGTTCAGAATTGGTTTACATTGCTCCCGATAGTGCTTTTATATACATCGATTCGCTACTTACGATTTCAAAACAAGAAAATTATAAATTGGGATTGTTAAAAGCCTATAATTACAGGGGAATATATTTTTGGATGAAAAATGATCTCAATGCGGCGCTGATAGAATACAAACAAGCCTTAAAGTTCTCTGATATTGAAAATTACAGGAAAGGGAAGGGGGCTGTTTTAGGAAATATAGCAATGCTTTACGGAAATTTATACAATACCGACAGTGCTGAGCGATATTATAGGCTAACCATTGATTATTGTACGAAATTCGGAATCAAAAGCTTGATCACGAAAGCAAAGTTCGACTTATCGAATTTGCTTATCGTCAAAGACTGCTATGTTGAAGCCGCTGAGAACTTGGAGCAGGTGACAGATGACCTCAAGCTAAAAGAGGACTCGGTATTGTTGATATTCGTATATACCGCTTATGGTACATTATACTCCAAGGTAAATAATTTTGATATGTCGCTTTCATATTATAAAAAAGCCATTGAAGCGGACAAAAAAATTAAGGATGTATATAATATCGCGAACACCTATATTAATATCGGGCAGCTTTATTTTCAGAGTCAGCGGAATTATGATACGGCCATGTATTATTTTCGGAAAAGCATTGAGTTCGCGGCCGGATTCGAAGTGGAGTATATTAAACTATCTGCCTATACGAACATTGGTAATGTTTATCTTAGAAATAAAGAGTATGACTCGGCGAGATTCTATTATGACATGGTTTTAAACAGCAAGGCGATAAATGATGTAGTTGCCACTAAAACTGCCATAATGGTAAACCTTGGTGTTTATTGTGTTGCCGTCGGCAATTATACGGCAGCCGACGAATATTTGCAGAGGGGTTACCAACTTGCCGATAGTTTGGGTATTTTGGTTTATAAGCAAAACGCACTTCAATCGTTGGCCAACTTGAAGGAGCAGACAAACAAACCTTTGGAGGCCTTGGACTATTATAAACAGTTTGAGGCCATTAAAGACAGCATAAGTTCCGAGGAGGCAAGGAATAAGATAGCAATAATGGATTTTGACAAACATGTCGCAAAGCAAAAATATAACCTTAAAATCCTTGAAAAAGAAAATGAGGTAAAAAAAGACATTATTGTTCTTCAGGCAGTAGGGCTGGCCTTGTTCCTGCTCATATCTATGGGCTTGATGGTTTTTATTATTAGTTTGCGCCGTAACAGAAAGAGAATCAATGAATTATATAAACACTTATCCATCAAGAACGAAGAATTCAAACATACTAACGAGGAGCTTAAAACGCTAAACGAGGAATTGAACAGCCTAAACGATAATTTGAACGACAAACAGCAGCAACTTCTTGAATTGAACAAGGCCAAGGATAAGTTTTTCTCTATCATCGGGCATGACCTGAAGAGCCCTTACAATAGCTTGCTTGGTTTTCTCGATCTGCTCGATAAACGTTGGGGCGATTATCCCGATGCTGAAAAAAGGAGGATGATCTCGATGCTGCTTGCTAATGCAAGGGAAACTTTTGTGCTTCTCGAAAACCTTTTAAACTGGGGACGCAGCCAACAGGGCTTGATAAAACCGAATTTTAAGCAGTTCCGGCTCAAAAAATCGCTTGACCAGATATGGTCGTTGTTCCAAAGTAATTTTGAGCAAAAGCAGATAGTGTTCACACTTGATATCAGCGATGACCTCAGCATAACCACCGATGAAAGAATACTGTTGCAAATACTGCAGAACCTGATTAACAATGCTGTTAAATTTACAAATCGGGAAGGGCAGGTAACTGTTAGCTCGATAAAAACAGGTAAAGAAATCAGGATTTGTGTCTCGGATACGGGAATCGGATTCCCCAAAGATAAAATCCCCCACATTTTCGATTTGGATTTCGATTTTAACCGACCCGGGACAATGGACGAGAAAAGCAGCGGCATGGGCTTGATCCTTTGCAGGGAATATGCCCGTATCATCAATGCTGAATTAAGTGTTGAAACTGAAGAAAACAAAGGCAGCACTTTTTGTTTGAGCTTTAAGGATCAGGCATTGCCTGGCCTACAATAAAAACTACCTATCTTGAACCATGCCTCAATATTTCCATTTGTTAGCAAGGGCTACTAGTGAAAGCATCACGGGAACTTCAACAAGCACACCCACAACTGTTACCATTGCTGCCGGCGATTGCAGCCCGAACAGCGCTATAGCCACTGCCACGGCAAGTTCGAAGAAGTTACTGGCGCCTATCATTGCTGCCGGCGAACATATCGCATGAGGTAGTTTTAAGAATCTTCCAGCAAACCAGCTTATGAAAAAGATAAAATATGTTTGTATGCTCAAAGGGATGGCAATGAGCAGGATTATCAAGGGGTTTTCGATAATATTGCTTCCCTGAAAAGCAAACAGCAAAACCAAAGTCAGCAATAAGGCAATTATGCTTACGGCTTTGAACTTTGGCAGAAACACTTCCTTGAACCATTCCTCCCCATGTTTCCTTACCAGGCTTTTATTAGTTATGTATCCCGCCAAAAGCGGAATTACAACAAAAACAACAATGCTGGCAACTAATGTGTTATAAGGTATTTCTATATTTGTTATTCCCAATAAAAGCCCTACTATAGGTACGAATGCAATAAGTATTATCAGGTCGTTGACGGAAACCTGGACCAGTGTATAGTTCGGGTCGCCGTCGGTTAGGTAGCTCCAAACGAATACCATAGCCGTACAGGGTGCGGCACCAAGCAGTATTGCCCCGGCGATGTACTCGCCTGCCATATCGGGGCTTATGAAGGCCGAATAAAGTTTTGTGAAGAATATCCAGGCAAAAAACGCCATCGTAAAAGGCTTTATGAGCCAGTTTACTATTAATGTGAGCATCAATCCTTTAGGGCTTCTTCCTATATTTTTGATGCTGGAAAAATCAATTTGGAGCATCATTGGATAAATCATCATCCAAACTAAAATGGCAACAGGAATGTTCACCTTATAAATTTCCATCTTGCTCAAAAACTCGATGCTCATGCCAAAAAAATGGCCTATACCAATACCAAGGGCTATGCAGATGGCAACCCAGATGCTCAGGTATTTCTCGAAAAACCCGATTTTTTTTCTGCTCATTGCTATTGTTTTCTGTTTATTTATATGCAGTTATCGTAATGCTGAAAATCCCGATCTTGTCACGTTTCATCTGGCGCAGATCATCTAAATCCATATAATTTAATAAAATCGTATTCGGTATCTCAATTTCCTTTTCCTTGTGGACTTCTATTTTGTGAAAACCTGATTCCTCTATTATCTTGATATACTCGTTTTTGTCTATGGCACCTGAAACACAGCCGGCATACATTTCGGCATCGGCCTTTAACTTGTCGGGTAACTGCCCTCGAAGCACGACGTCGGAAACGCAAAAATGGCCACCGGGCCTCAGCACGCGGATTATTTCGGAAAAGGCTTTCTGCTTATCGGGAACGAGGTTGAGGACGCAATTGGAGATAACAACATCGTATCTGTTGTCGGGCAAGGGCATCTCCTCGATGTCGCCTTTGATAAATTCCACATTCTTAAATCCGAGCCTTGCATTGTTCGATTCGGCCTTTTTGAGCATCTCGTCGGTAAAGTCGATGCCGGTAACTTTTCCCTCATCGCCGACTATTGCCCTGGCTACGAAGCAATCGTTGCCTGCGCCTGAGCCCAGGTCCAGAACGCTATCACCTTTATTGATACCCGCAAATGCCGTTGGCAGGCCACAGCCAAGCCCAAGATCGGCTTCTTCAACATAACCTTCCTCCTTTGAATAGCTTTCGCTGAAAATGGTATAATCGATGCTGCTGCAACAATCGGTTCCGCCACAACAAGAAGTCTCGTTTTGTGATTTGCTTTGGTTGGCTATGATGCTGTACTTTTCCTTAACTATGTTCTTCAAGCCTTTTTCCATGATCTTTTTTTATTTTATGGTTATAAAATTCTGTGAATTCGTTTTTTATCTCATCTCGAACACGGCGATACTCATTGGTGATAAAACCATCGCTGCCCTTTGCTTCCCATGGGTCGTCGAAACCTATATGAAGCCTTTTTTTAACCTTTCCGGTAAATGCAGGGCAGCTTTCTTTTGCCCCACCGCAAACGGTAATTACATAATCCCATTCTTCATCTACGTATTTGTCAACCGAATCGGAAGTGTGGTGACTGATATCGATTCCTGATTCCATCATTACCTCGATGGCTTTGGGGGCCACTTTCCCTGAAGGTTTTGTCCCGCCGGAGCATACATAAAGGTTTTTGTCGAAGGTTTCCAGAAATCCGTGGGCCATTTGGCTGCGGCAGCTGTTGCCAGTGCATAAAATAAGTATTCTCATGTTTAACAGCAGTTTGTGCCTTCCTTGTCAAGGCAGTTCAAAAAATGGTTTATTCTTGAATTCAATCTCGCGATCAACTCGGTGTCAAGACAATAATTTGTTTTCGACCCGCTAATCTGCCCGATTATCAAACCCGAATTCTTTAGTTCTTTAAGGTGCTGGTTAACAGTCGTTCTGCCCAAGGGCAGCTCATCGGATATATCCCCCGTGAAACATGATTTTGTTTCAGCCAGGAATTGCAATATCTGTAAGCGGGCCGGGTGGGCAAGGGCTTTGAAGAATGCAGCGTCCTCCACAAGCCGCTCGTCGAACAATTCTGTTTTTGATGTTGCCATTTTTAATTCTTTTGACGCAAAAATACGTCAAATTATAATACTGACGTATATTTACGTTAAATATTTTAATTTTTTTTTATTTCGTGCTGTTCAATAATTTCCGGGCTTATAATAATGCTACTTTTGCAGTGGTATTTGTTTAATTAACATACCTTATAATTCTTTGCAAAAATGTTTTTAACATTTATTGAAATGATAGCCTGGTACGGAATTCAATGATTAATAAATTAAGGGATATAGTTTATTTGATGCTATTGTCGGTATTTCTCTTGCCTTCGATAGTGAAGATTGAACACCATCACGACAGTTTCATGTGCAAGGCGAAGAGCGATAAGCACTTCCATGTATATCACGGTTTATGTACTGTTTGTAATTTTGAATTTTCAGTATTTTCAGCATCTTCGGATATTGTTGTAGAGAGCAAAGCGGAAGTAGCCGACAAATACAACTTCTCCTATAAATCGACCCATAGTTTTAGTTTTGCCGATTACTCTTTTTTATTGCGGGCGCCGCCATTATAAATTTTGAAATTATAACATGAACATGTTGTAGGTAAGGATTTTTATAATTTAAACGTAATATAATGAAAAGAGTATTAATCATTTGTGCAATGATATTGTTGCATGCTTTTGCAAACGCCCAAAATAAGTTAAGTGGTAATATAACCGATCAATTTAATGTACCATTAGTCGGAGTCGCCATTTTTGTCCCTGAAATGGCAATAGGTACGCTAAGCGATGTTAATGGCAATTATGAATTGTTGAACTTGCCCAAGGGTTTGATAAAAATCCAGTTTTCGTATTTGGGTTACGCAAATAGAATAGAGACAGTAAAATTTGATGGCAATAGCGTAAATCTGGACATCAGTTTAAAACAGACGGCAATAGAGGCTGAGGAGATCGTTGTGAGTGGCGGGTACAATTCGTCGCAGCACGAGAATGCCGTAAAGATAGATATATTAAAACTGAATCCCTTAACGATCGAAAGCACCCCTAACTTCACTGAAGTCCTTACAAGAGTACCCGGCGTTGATATGATCTCGAAAGGCAGCGGGGTTTCAAAGCCTGTTATTCGAGGACTTTCAATGAACGATATACTTGTGCTGAACAATGGGGTACGTTTTGAAAACTACCAATATTCAAGTCACCATCCCCTGGGGATAGATGAATTTGGCATCGGGAGCGTGGAGATTATAAAAGGCCCTGCCTCATTGCTGTTCGGCAGCGATGCGATAGGAGGGGTTATAAACTTCATTAAGGAAAAGCCCGCAGCGATAGGAAGCGTGGTTGGTGATTATAACCTTCATTTGTATTCCAATACCCTTGGGATGACCAATAACTTAGGACTAAAAGCGGCGGCGAAAAATGTTTTCGCGGGGGTAAGGGTAGGTCAAAAAACCAATGCTGATTTTTTACAAGGGGGAGGTGCTTTTGCACCAAACACAAGGTTCAACGAATTATCCTTTAAGGCAAACGCCGGGTTCAACAACAAAATTGGAAGTTTCAAACTGTTTTATGATTTTAACAATCGAAAACTTGGCTTGGCAGAAGACGAGGCAATTGAAGCAATTTCGAAAAGAGGTAGGGAAAACAAGATTTGGTATCAGGATATGGATAATCATCTGCTTTCAAGCCGGAATAAACTTTATTTCGGGGCGTTTAAGCTCGACCTGAACTCTGCCTGGCAATCTACTGTGTTAACCCATCTTACGGATGAAGATAATATCGAGATTCAAATGAAGCTTGCTACCTTGACTTATGAGGCCAGGCTCCAACTGCAATCAAGCGAAAACACGGAATATATAATTGGGTTTCAGGGCTTTAATCAAAGAAATATTAATTTGAACAATAGGGAGACAAAACTCTTACCTAATGCCTATACTAATAATTATTCTGTTTTTGGATTATTGCAATACGAATTCTTCGACAAGCTGGAATTTCAAACTGGAGTACGCTTCGACAGCAAAACAATAAGGACTGAACCTATTGGTTTAGAAACGGATACGCTTGTTTACCGCATGCCGCTGGACAAATACTATGGTAGTTTCAGCGGCTCACTCGGGGCAATATATAAAGTGACGGCAAATTTGTTGCTCAGGGCAAATTATGCAGCTGCCTTCAGAACTCCCAATTTGGCCGAGCTAACTTCCAAAGGGCAGCATGAGTTGCGCTTCGAGCTGGGCGACCCCGGACTTATCCCTGAAAATGCTTATGAGTCCGATTTTAGCATTCATTATCATATTGACAATATTACATTAGATATTGCCGCTTTTTATAATATCGTCAACAATTATATATTTATCTCCCCCACCGGGGATACCACTAGATTAGGAATCCCGGTTTATAAGTATAAGCAGTCCGATTCTTATTTATACGGGGGTGAGGCAGGCTTGCACTATCACCCAAGTGAATTGCCGTTACTGCATTTGGAAATGGCGTTTTCCGCAGTCATCGGCAAGCAGGACAATGGCGATTATTTGCCTTTTGTGCCCGCCGATAAACTAAGGTTCGAGATCAGGGCCGAAAAGAAAAAACTATTTTTTTTAAACAACCCCTTTGTTTCACTTGGCACGCATACTGCTTTCAATCAGGATAATGCAGCACCCGACGAAACTGTTACCGCCGCTTATACGCTTGTTAACCTGAAGGCAGGAGCCGGGATTCAGATGAAAAACCAGCTCATCGCATTAAGCATAAGCGCAAATAATCTGTTCGACAAGAAATATACCGATCATTTATCAACATTAAAGGAAGTCGATCTATATAACCCGGGTAGAAACATATCAATAAACCTGAAAATCCCCTTTGGTTCTATTGTTAAGTAATAGCAATAATTAAGTAAATAAGTACTTTTTATCGTTGATATATATCAATATTAAGTTTGGATATAGCAACCAAAAACATAATAAGTTTAATTTCCTGCAAGCGCGATAAGAATTGATTTCTCGATATCTTTGCCTTTTTAAAAATATAATAATATGAAAAGAACAATTAATTATTCAATGCTTGTACTAACAATAGTTTTGTTAGGAGCAGCCAGTATTTTTGTAACTTCTTGTAAAAAAGATACTACAACAACAACAGATCCTGATCAAGTTGCTTATGATGCGGCTGATGGTGTTCATGGCGCATTACTTTATGACCATGTATTAAATGAAAAACTTATTGATGAGAGCAAGATGACTGATATGCCGGACTTTTTCAGGTGTAAGTCATGTCACGGATGGGATTTAAAAGGACAGACAGGAGTGCTTATCAATAAGCCATCTTCAGATACATACCCCGTCGCAGCACCTGTCAACTTAATTGATGAAGTGCGCGTAAACGATGGCATTCGTGAGATTTATGATGCCATTGCTGAGGAAAATGGCCGCGATCCGATGTCAGGCGTGTATAATGATAACATGCCTAATTTCAGTAGTATTTTATCAACGGAAGATATTTGGGACCTTGTTAAATTCATTAAGGAAACAGCGCACCAAACAGATGATTTTTACACTTTGACAACCACAGGAACTTATCCTAACGGAACAAAGACGTTTTCTGATATAGGCAAAAACGGAGATGCCGCAGCAGGTTTGGCAACATACAACGCCAAATGCATAAGCTGCCATGGCGCCGATGGTTCAAAAATCAATATTTATTGCAAAGGTGAATGGTTGGGCAATATGTTCAGGGACGACCCTCACGAAATTCAGCACAAAGCTGTTTGGGGCATGCCACTGGACAGGGAGCATATTGCTGCCGGTTGTACTGATGCAGGAGCAATGGCTCCAACGGGAATTACCGATGATGATATTAGGAATTTAATGGTAATGGGACAGGATGAAGTTGCTTTCCCAAGTTATCATGACTAGATGTTAGTAAATTGTAATTTAAGGGGGGCTGCTTATGGCAGCCTCTTTTTTTTTGTAGTTTTGAAAAAAGATTTGTTTTATCTAAATAATCAAAATGATTGAGAAAAGGTTCGACCCGAAGAAATTAAATAAATTAAATAATCCCGAGAGATACAAATTATTGTCACCTGACTTTATTGTTTCCAGGGCAGGATTGCTAAATCCCAAAACAATAATCGATTATGGTGCCGGTACCGGATTTTATAGTATCCCCTTTGTGGAAAGGTTTAAAGGAGCAAAAGTATTTGCTGCGGATATCTCTGAAATAATGATAGAATGGATGCAAGAGCATTTATCGGCTTATAAGAATATCATCCCAATGAGGATGGAAGACAATAAAATAT
>JAADIS010000057.1 GCA_013151215.1 Chlorobiota bacterium
CCAACCCTTTAAAGGTGTCAAAATCTGTATTTTTATCCAGCGATTAATCTCGCTGTCGAAACATGAGGATGCTTCGGATCCCACTTAGGTTTGACCTGAGGTTTCTTCGGCCCTCGTGAATACTTCTTAAAAGCAAAGAGTTTGACATTCTTAGCCAGCTTAATAAAAAGATGAGCCAGTTGGGCGGTGGTCAACGATAAAAAAACAGACCATTGTTCTTTTGGGATGGCAATCATCATTCCACGATACGTTTCTGATATTTCGCGAGCGATATAATAGTCTGAGACGTCATTCTCTATTTTTTCCGTGCCATGCACGACTCTCAAGGCCGCCTTAATCGCCGACATCGTATTGTAAGCCACCAGCGCGATACAAAAACCAAATAAAGCCGCTTTGGGATACCCCAGCGTATTAATTTCGGAGTTAAGATTTTTCTCTAGTTTTTGGAAAGCGGTTTCTATCATCCAACGTTGACGGTAAATTTTCGCAATTTTTTTCGCTTTTGCGACCTTGACTGGTAAATTCGTTAGAATAAAAATTTCTGTTTCGCCGTCTCGCGTTGGCTCGTTTAAACAAACACGGAGACGGCGTAATTTTAATGATTTTCCATTCTCATCTAGAATTTTAATCCACTGTTCAAAGACTTGACCTGTCTCAGATATTCCCTGACGGCGCCAGGGGCCTAATTCTTCAAAAGGTAGCCCCTTATGCTGTCGGATAATAAAAAAACCTTCTTTCTCTTTGAGGCCAAAAAGAAAACTCAACACACAGAAATTTCGATCACCGACCCACACATCATTCGTCTGGATCGTCGGGAAAATTTGGCTCAATAGCGCACGCTCCTGGGTATGACCATCCTCACAAGGAAAAACATCAATGACAAGATCCAGTTCAGGATCAAAAACAACGAGTGATTTACCTGGGAGAGGCGCCGCCGCGGTAGTTCGTAACGCTTTGATACGATGTTCTGTCGCCTCGATACAATTTCCATCCAAAATTTTCACTCGAAAGCCGGGCAACCAAGGATCGTGACTGGCTTTCATTTCCTTAATAATCGGAGTGATTTCTTCAGAGCAATAGCGGACAAGTTCGGCCGAGGTGGTGGGTTCAACTGCATTTAATTTGTTGTACACGGATTGCACCGACACGCCGAGTTCTTCTTTTAATGGCTGGTAAGCGGCATTTACCGAGGGTTTCGTCGTAAAAACAACGTCATTCATCATTTGAAAAACGGAGGAAAATAACAAGTCTCTCGTGTACTGAGCCACGGCCGCTCGCTCAAACCATTGATCAAGTTTCGTCGGATTCAGCGAACGTTCCAATAGGCCACGGGCCATCACTGAGATCGGGCTTTCATCGATAAAGGGTTGAAATAGACGACCGAGCATGCCATGTTCCTCTTTCTGTTTTCAGGAAAAACGTATATTATACAGTCTTTCAAGCACCTTTAAAGGGTTGATTCATACACCTATTGAAGATGAGGCCACATTTAACAAGGAAGTAAAAACCGTTTATGACCTTTATGCCAATGCCACTGAACTAAAAGCAGCTGGGACTCATGTCATCAGTTGCGATGAAATAAGTGGCATGCAAGCATTAGAGCGAGAAATAACGCCGATGACACCTGGCAGTGTTGAGCGTCAGGATAACACCTAATAAGCGCCAAGGAACACAATGTTTAATTGCGAATTTGGATGTCTCAACAGGCGAAATTTTATCGCCGACTATTCAAAAAATTCGAACAGAAGAAGACGTTGAAAGACATATCAAAAACACAATTGATGCCGATCTAGATGCACCATGGATATTTGTCGTGGATTACTTGAATACACATAAAACGGAAAGTTTGGTTTTACTTATGGCTGAACAATGCGGTCTATCTGATATTGATTTAGGTATCAAAGGGAAAAGTGGCCTATTGAAAAGCATGGAAACCCGAAAAAAATTCCTGTCCAATTCCGAGCACCGAATTCACTTTATTTACACACCAAAATATGCTTATTGGTTAAATCAAATTGAAATCTGTTTTAGCATTTTGGTTCGTCGATTATTAGCACGCTTATCCGTAAAATCGACTATCGAACTAAAGGATAAGGTGCTCGATTTCATTGACTATTTTAATCAAACGATGGCAAAACCTTTCAAATGGACTTATCGCGGCAGAGCGTTACAAGCATAAGAGGTTTAACTTAAAGGATGCGGCACTAGCGTCTCCTCGTTATTCAAGGGGGAAAATTAGGATTAGCGTTAATCAGATTTTTTTCTTTTTTTTAAAGCATTAATATTTGGTGTTCTTGTTGATCTTAAGCACGCGGGCAGTATCACGAATACCACTTCCATTCATTGCCATATCAATGGCTTGATTCATGACACCTGGCTCGTAAGCTTTGTAACGATACTCAAGCCTAAAAGACTTTTTTTCGCCGCATGCATTATCGCACCGGTAAAGTTGTGTATTATTCGCATTTTTACCGGCCTTGAAAGTTTGAGCACTATTGTAGTTGGGGCAATTAATTTTTTCATAACATGTCATGCGAAAATTATAGCAAAAAACTCAGGTTCGACCCACTACCCGATCTCGAACAGGTTGGGCTTGATAGCGAAGATCATCGCTGTAGCGCTCATTTCCCCCACGCTACCGCCCTGTTGTGTCATACAACATGTCTAAATTTTTGTTATCGTGATCTTTGCCTCAATGTTTCGGGTGAGAATATACTCTCTTTTTCTGTGTTTTGTCTATAGGGTTTTGTCGTATCCGTCGTGTCGTTATGAGTCACCCGAGGAAAAAGAAAAAGGGTCAAATCTTTATTGTGCCATGAGAATGTTTATAGCCCTCCGTTACTGTAGAAAAGATGAAGGTAGTGTTGCACTAGGGCAAGTCGGGCTTAAAAGCAACCGACCTGATTGATATTTGTTCTTTATGATGACACTGGCCGCTAATTGAGAGAAGATAAGCGAAATTCATCATAAATGAGCGTACAAACAATGGAACAACTCTCTGCCGAAGGTTTTTTATCGAATTTTGAGGCGTTAAAAGATCCCAGAATCAATAACGCTAACAAACGACATGAACTATCGGACCTTCTTCTGCTTAGCGTTCTTGCCGTGATTTTTGGTGCTGAAGGTTGGACGGATATTGAGGATTTTGGGAAAGCAAAAGCGTCTTTTCTGAACACGTTTTTAACGTTACCCAATGGCATTCCTTCCCAGGATATTATCGGCCATCTATTTTCCAGACTTTGCCCCGATACGATTCAGTCGTGTTTTCTCAATTGGGTTCAGTCGATCGCCTCGTTCGAAATGACCACGATACCCGAATTGATTAAGCTGTTAAATCTGACAGGGAGCCTTGTGACAATTGATGCGATGGGTTGTCAGAAAAAAATCACAAAAGCGATTCGGGTTGCAGAAGCTGACTCTGTTTTGGCGGTCAAAAGAGAATCATAAAACTCTGTTTGAAGAACTAACAACAGACCTTGATGCTGTTATTGATGAAAACTTTAGCACGGATAAGTGCGACACGTTTGAGACGACAGAGAAAGGACATGGACGTATTGAAACGCGGCGTGACTGGATCACCGAAGACATCGATGGGTTGTCGGGTAAAGACAAGTGGACTGACTTGATATCCATTGGTGTGTTGGAATCACACCGCCATGTCATTAGCACAAACACCACCACGATTGAACGTCGGTATTATATGGCATCCATCAAGGCCAAAGCGATGTTATTTGCCTCCACTGTTCGCGGGCATTGGGGGGTTGAAATTGGTTTCTGGATGTGACGTTCAGAGAAGATGATAGTCGGCTTCGCGGCGCAGAACATGGCGGTTATCAGGCCTATTGGTTTGAATTTTCTGAAAAAGGATAAGAGCAAGGGCAGTGTGAGAGGGAAGAGAAAGAAAGCCGGCTGGAATGATGATTAGATGCTTGACGTGTTAGCGGCAGCCATTGCTTAATTCTAAGCCCGATTGCCCTGGGGTAGTTGGGGGGTTGAAAACACGACCAAATACCTTTTTTTCAAAAATTTATTTTTGTCAAGCTAGGTTTATTGAGGGAGGCGCTGAATGTTTATCTGCAACTCAAATTTTTGCGTCAGTTAATGAGGAGTATTAAATTTTTTCCACGCTACCGCTCTGCCGTGTCATACAGCATAATCTGATTTCTGCTTGTGATTTCCATAGTATTTTACGGGTGGGAATCTACACTATTTCGTTGTGTTTTGTCTATAAAATTATAAGCTTTTTTAAGGCTGAGTAAGAATCAAACCATCTCATTTTAATTGTAGGAAAATCAAATGAGTGGTTATTTTACCAGTGAGTAATTGGTGGGATGTGTAAATATTTTCGACAAGTCTGGGGGATGGATGTGATTTGCCGATGCTAAATCTCAAGCGCTATGGGTATAGATACTCAGTTAGAAAAAAATTTTCCAATTGCCCAAGATTTAGGGTGATAGGCCACAGTACTACTCTTTGCTTGTTTGTGCATTGATATTGGGGGTGATTGCGACTTCTGTTTGTTGTTGTAAGGACCGATGGTCGTAAGGCAGGTTTTACATTAACTTATCTCAAGGTGTTATTGTACATGATGTTATGCAACGTTAGAAATTTTAATGTATTTTTTTAGGAAAAATTATGTTTTCTAATGTATATTGTTTTGGTTTTTCCTAGTGATAATTTTATATGGCGAGTCGATAGCTATGTTTCTTGGATGAATGGTGGGCTAGGCCGTTGGTGAAATTCTGGATTGTTTTGTTATGTCGGTTTAAAATCAAGTGAAGCGGTTGATTTTATTGCTATTTTTTAGGGGTTGCTTGGGTTGCTTTAGCGAATTATTTCTCTCAGGAATCATTTTTTTACGTATGTATTTAAGTTATTTCATAACAACCGTTTTATTGGGTTTTTTGTTAAGTTTTCCGACAGCGCATGCACGAGTTGAAGATAGCGGTATGCAAAGGGGTCCATGGTGGTTATTGCCGAGCGTAGCGCTAGAGGCGGGTCGCGATGATAATGTATT
>JAADIS010000111.1 GCA_013151215.1 Chlorobiota bacterium
GATGTTACGTTAAGGCTTCCTCCCGATGTTTGATCGGCAAGATGCCCGGAACCTGTTGAGTTTGAAAATATATGTAATTCGGTATTAGCATAAAGGCTTCCCGAACTTTTGATGGTAATATTGGCATTGGGCAAAATACTTAGCTGGGCGTATAAATTGCAAGTGTATAAAGTAAATATCAAATTGAGGACCATTGACAACATTGTAAAAAAGTATTTTTGCAAATACTTCCCGGCAAGGTTTCCCGGAATATGGAAATCAATCATACTGTTAATTATATTTGACTGACTATTAAACATATACATATTAGCGTTCGTCAATATTTTTGCTTAGTGTTACCTTAACACCCCTGGCTTTATGGAGAACAGGCTTTTTTAACAAGCCATCGGCAGCACGGAAGAAAATACCTTTGCTTTCTGGTTGTCCATAGAGTTTAGGAGTAATATATTTTCCTTTTTCGTAATCTGGTTTTTCAAGTACATCAACTTCTTTATCCCTATTGGTTTTCATATAAGGATCATTTCGGTCGGCAAAGACCGTCCACGATATTTTTTGGCCGGCATTTCCGCCTGCTATTTTGAATTCCCCTTTTTCATTTATTTCATTTTTTACAAATATTCCCGGGGCCGCCATGCCCACAGCAGTTAATTGGTAGGAAAAATTTATGTTTATTTCATTAAAATAATCAGGTAGCCTGACCACCGCTTCACCTTTTTGGTCGAGGATGATGTTTCCTCGGTACATATTCAACACCTCCGGCGATTCGATGCTATAATGTTTTAGGATTTTGTTTTCTGGGTCCAGCGGATGATCGATGGCAAATGACTTGCTCCCACTTGCCCCCATGTCGCCATTGGCATAAATACCATATCTGTTTCCCTCACCATAAACGCCATAACCCCTGTTGCTGTTTGATGTAATGGCTATTCCATAAACCCCGGTGCCATCATAGCTTCCGTTACCGTTGTAACGGCCATAAACGCCAATTGAGCTATTGTTTGCCTGGCTTGCCCATGCAGCAACACCTACATATTTCCCTGTGAACGCACCTCCGCTTCCCTGATGTCCGTTGCCGTCGTCAAACAAATAATAGATTCCGGCATTACCAACACCTATGCATCCAGTGCCATAAATAAGGTCGGTGGAGTTTGCGAAAACCCCGTGATATCCAGTAAACGCTCCCCCGCTACCATCGGGATTGGTAGAGTAGGTAGAACCATTATTGCCTACCCCGATAACACCAACACCTGAAGAACTGTTTACTCCCTTCCCATAAATTCCGTGATATCCTGTAAAAGCACCACCTGCCCCAACGCTTATGGTTGAAAGCGTGGCCACATTGTTTCCTCCGGCAATAATCCCCATGCCATCTGATGCCTGGCCAAGGCTGAAAATACCGTCGTTGCCATTTGCAGATAATGCCGCAGTATGGTTTTGCAAGGTATAAGCCCCTGAATTACTTCCGATTAGCATGGCTCCATAACCATTAGCCCCTTGGTTGCTTACCCATAACGGAAAACCGTTATCGTTGTTTACCGCACCATAAAAACTAATAATTCCGGCACTTGAATAAACCCCATAACCACTTGGCGAATATGCGTTAATAGCATAGTTCTGAGTGGCATTGGCCTGAACCGTGAACAAATCCTCAGTGGCATTGGGAGTTGTGGCGCCGATAATTATCTGTCCGTCCGACTCAAAACGCATGCGCTCCGTATTATTGGTTTTAATAGCCAAATGTTGGTTGTCGGTAGTTCCGAGAAAGTTGTTGCTTACCGATGTACCGCTGTTTCCCGTTATAGACCAATTGTTGGTGGAGTACGAAGTCGACACCCATTTGGATCCGTTCCAATAATAAAAACCCAATGCTTGATTAGCTCCTGAATTAAATATCAATAAGCCTGTCGCAGGTGAACTCACCGGACTGGGGCTATTTAAATTGCTGGTCAAGCTGAGTCGTGGAATCAACAATCCTTTGTTGGTGGAATAAATTTCCAATGCCGATGAAGCATGCGGGGTATCGGTTAATATACCCACCTGTCCATAAACCGCTAGCGACAATATATTCAATAAAATGATTGTTAAAACTCTCATCTTTACGTTTTGGTTGTTTTCAAGAAAAGATTTCTGTTAATTGTAATATGCTATTATTCTTTGTGTTAAAATGTTGCTTGTATCCATGTCGGATGCGAAAAAATTATCGCCCAATTTCCTTTTCTCAGTTCTGCTTACCCAGTTTTTCCTAGCATCGTATGTATATGAATAGGATGAACTGAGGGCAAGCCGGTTGCTAATATATGTCTTGCTTTCCAAAACATCGCCTTCCTGGTTATAACGATATTTTGTGCGCTTCCCGGCCTGCCCTTTTGAATTGTAATATTTAAGTTCTACCAATTGATATTTATAGTCGTATTTATATGTAAGCTTATATGAAAGTTGTTTGTTTTGTTTTAAGAATTTCTCTTCCAGTTTATAGCCTTTATAATCGCATTTATATAAAACCTCGGTAAACAGATTATTATAATATTGCTCATATTCCACCTCTGTTTTCTGCCTTTCGCTATCATATTTTCTTTGTTCCGCCCTATTGAAACGTTTCGACCTCAAAAAACCATTTTCGTCATACTTATAAGTTATGCTCAAAAACCGACTTCCGTCGGGATTGGTTTCCGTTGAATGATCCAAGACCCCTTCAGCTGAATAATGATAGTTAATCCTTGAGAAAAGCTTGTGGTTTTTTAATTTTCGCAACTCAAGCATCCTGCCGTTCCGGTCATAAGTCTCAATAGTGTTTTCCGTTGTTTGTTTCCCTGCGTCATAGTTCAACACGCTTTTAAGTTTAGTGATATTTTTTATTTCCCCTTTTAGGTTTTTACCTTCGAGGGAGTTTGGTTTATACACGTAAATATCTGATGCACAGAAAAGTATAAACACAACTAAAAAAGTGATTTGCTGTTTCATTTGACCTTAGTTGTTGCTTGTTGCTGTTATTAACGCCGACAAATATATGACGGAAAAACAATGAATGCAAGTTTTTGGGGGTTTTTTTACGAATTTATGAATTGCAATAATTGATTTTCATCTCTTGTTTCGGGCTTTGTCTTTAGGATTTTACGGGCTATGTTTTTTGCTTCCCGCATATTGTCTTGACGTATCAGCAGTTCCATTTTTGCATATAAATATTCAATATTCGAAGGCTCCAGCAATATACATTCATCAATAACTTTTAAGGCTTGCTCACCTCGCCCTTTAAACGAGAGCAGTTTAAATAAATTAAGCTTCACCCTGTTTTGCCCGGGCAATAGTTTTGCCGCTTCATACAAATTAACTATGGCTTCATCGTATTTCTGCATTTCGCCTTGCAACAATCCCAAGGAATAAAATGCCTGCCCCATTTCAGGGTTTTGTTTCGTTAACTCTATAAACAGCTTTTCGGCTTTTTCGTTCTCGCCCACTCGGTTATAGAGCATGGCGAGGTTCATTTTCGAGGGAAAGAACAGATCATCTATTTCAATTGCCTCTTTATATTGTATTATCGCTTTTTGGTATTGCCCAAGATTAGAGTATAGGTTGCCCAGATTATGCCGGCTGCTTGCAAAATCGGCAGAATATTCCATGGTTCTTATGTAACTGGCAACATCTTTATTAAACATTATGTATTCAACACTGTCGAAATCAGATAGTTTCAAGTTCGAAAGTTTCGATACGGCCTCATTTCTCACCATTAGGGTCGAATCGCTTAAAAGCGGAATTATGGAAGTTTTAAGGTCGCTTTTGCTTTTAGGAATGAAGTTCTTCACGGCTTCTCTTCTTACAACAGGGTACTCACTTTTCAGTAATTCCTTGTTTTTCAAATAGTTTTCTTCGCTCCGAAAAGCACCTAAATAATAAGTTGCAGTAGCTTTGATCATTGCCGAAGAATTATCATCATCAAGAATTTGATAAAGTCCTTTTAGTGCAGAGCTGTCGTTTTTTGCTGCCAGGAACATAGTTTCGCCAAAATGAAATCTATTTGTTTTTCCATACCATTTTATAAGCTGTTCCGAAGCCCATTTATTGTTTTTGTCTCTATGGCATTGGGTACAAGCATTGGGAGTGTTCAATCTATCGCTCAAATCGGGGCGCGGGATGCGCATGCTATGGTCGCGCCTGAAATCAACGCCCATGAAAAACCTACCAGGCATGTGGCAGTTTACACATAATGAGCCTTCCCCGGCTTTTATGGTTTTTTTGCCATTATCAAATACTAAATCTTCTCCTGCCTCATTGAACGATTTATGAAAGTGATGCTCATGATTTCCATATTTTTCCTGTTTATGGCATTGGTAACAAAGATCGTTTCCTTCATATCTTAATTTTAAACTATGCGGGTTATGGCAATTGGTGCATCTTACATTGTTTTGGTGCATTTTGCTCTGGGAAAAAGAAGAATATACATAATCTTCTTCAAGTATCTGTCCGTCAGGGTAATAAAAAGGCTCAACAGGGAGTTGGGGGCTTATTATGTTGAATAAATCCTTGCGGGGATGAACAAAATCACCGAAGGAAGAACGGCGCGAATGACAATAGGCACACTGATTGATAAGTATTTCAGAACTAATGTTTGAAGTTTGAACCACCAGTCCGTAATTGGCAATGGCCTTTTCCTTGTTCGAGGCCCATTTGTTATGCTCCGACGATGGGCCGTGGCAGGCTTCGCAGGCTACGTCAATCTCCGACCATTTAGTATCGAAAACATGGGTTTCGGGATTATAATTCTTTCGAAGGTTGGTAGAGTGGCATTCGGCGCACATGCCGTTCCAGTTTTGGCCGTTATTGGTCCAGTAAAGCCAATCGTCGGGTTTTATTTCCTGATCTTGATAAACGGAATCAGCCAGCTGATACCATCGCTTTTTACCTGTATCCCATGCTATAGGCAAACATTGCATCCTGCCATTTTCGAAAGGAATCAAATATTGCTGCAAAGGCCTGTAACCAAAAGTATAAGCAATTTGAAAATCGCCGGGCAGTCCCCCCGGGCCTTTAGTATGAACAAAATATTTCCCTTCTTTGGTATAAAACCTGCTGACAAAGCCATTTCGTTCAAATTCCGCATTATTAAAATCGCCTAAAACCGTTGAAGCAATGGCTGTGTCCATAGCATTGTCATGATCAGAACCCCGCCAATCAGTATATTCCTTTTCGTGGCATTCCTTGCATGTTTGACTGCCTACGTAAGCGGAATGCTTAACTTTGTTTTTATTCCTTTCACAATTAGTGAATAAAAGCAAAAACAATAATGAAAGTAATAAATTAAATTTCAAACCTCAGAACTAAACGAATATATAGCAATAATAAAGAATAATTACTCATACAAAACAATTAATTCAAAAAAGTAGGGCCATGCAATGAAATTCGAACAAAAAAACAATCTCCAAAAGTCTTAAATGATTACTTTTGCACTTCAAAAAAAATCACATACACATGAATAGCACAAAAATTATTTGGACAAAAATCGACGAAGCCCCGGCTTTGGCAACATATTCTTTACTACCTATTGTTAAAGCCTTTACAAACGCCGCCGGAGTGGAGGTTGAAACCAGGGACATCTCCCTTGCATCACGTATAATTGCCACTTTCCCCGATTATCTTACCGACGACCAGAAGTTGGAGGACGGCCTTGCATTCCTTGGCAAACAGGTTAAAAAACCCGAGGCCAACATCATAAAGTTACCGAATATAAGTGCATCGATACCTCAACTTAAGGCTGCTATTGCCGAACTTCAGGATAAAGGCTATAAGTTGCCTGATTACCCTGAGGAAGCTAAAAATGCGGAAGAAGAAAAAATAAAGGCAAGATATGCCGTTTGTCTCGGAAGTGCTGTAAATCCCGTTTTGCGTGAAGGAAACTCCGACCGCCGCGTTGCGCCATCGGTAAAAGCCTTTGCCATGAAGAACCCAAAAAAACTGGGTGCCTGGTCAACCGATTCGAAAAGTCATGTGGCAACTATGAAGTCCGATGATTTTTATGGCAACGAAAAAACTGTCGTAATGGAAAAAGAAGATACGGTAAAATGGGAATTCGTTGATTCAAAAGGAAATATAAGCGTATTGAAAGAAGGCCTCAAGTTGTTGAAAGGCGAGGTGCTCGATGGCACTTTTATGAGCGCAGCCTCTTTGAGGGAGTTCATCCAGGAACAAATAGACGACGCAAAAGCCAATGACACACTTTTCTCTGTTCACCTTAAAGCAACCATGATGAAAGTTTCCGATCCTATTATCTTCGGAAACTTTGTTGCTGTTTTCTTTAAGGATGTTTTTGAAAAACACCAAGTCGTTTTTAAAGAACTTGGTGTTGTTGCCGATATGGGTCTTGGTGATCTGTATAAAAAAATTGCTGCTTTGGATACCGAAAAACGCAAGGAAATAGAAGCTGACATACAGTCTGTTTATGAAAAAAGCCCGGCTCTTGCAATGGTTGATTCCGACAAGGGCATAACCAACCTTCATGCATATAACGATATCATTATCGATGCATCCATGCCGAACGTCATCCGCGACAGCGGTAAAATGTGGAATGCAGAAGGCAAGCTCCAGGACACCAAGGCGATTATCCCCGACAGGTGCTATTCGACTTTTTATCAGGAAGCCATAAGCTTTTGTAAGGAAAACGGTGCTTTCGACCCTTCAACCATGGGCAATGTCTCAAATGTGGGTCTGATGGCTCAAAAAGCAGAAGAATATGGCTCACACGACAAAACGTTCAAAATTGCCGGTAGCGGAACCGTTCGTATTGTAAACAGCAATGGTGAGGTGCTTATGGAGCACAAAGTTGAAGAAGGTGATATCTACCGTAGCTGTCAAACGAAAGACATCCCGATCAGGGACTGGGTGAGACTGGCGGTAAGCAGGGCGCGCGCAACAGAAAAACCAACTGTTTTTTGGCTGGATAAAAACCGTGCCCACGACGCAGCAATGATAAAGCTTGTAACAACCTATTTGAAAGATCACGACACAAATGGGCTGGATATCCGGATTATGTCGCCCGTTGAAGCCATGAAGTTCACCCTTCCTCGTGCAAAAGCAGGAAAAGACACTATTTCGGTAACCGGAAACGCACTAAGGGATTATCTAACAGATTTGTTTCCGATCCTGGAACTCGGCACAAGCGCAAAAATGCTCTCCATTGTTCCATTATTGGCTGGCGGCGGGTTGTTTGAGACCGGTGCCGGCGGGTCAGCCCCAAAACATGTTCAGCAATTCAATGCCGAAGGCCATTTAAGATGGGACTCTCTAGGCGAATTCCTGGCCTTGACCGTTTCATTGGAGCATCTTGCAAACAAATATGATAATAAACGCGCACGAATTTTGTCAACAACGCTCGATAAGGCGGTTGCAAAACATCTCGACAACAAAAGGGGGCCGTCGCGAAAAGCAGGGGAAATAGATAACCGCGGGAGCCATATGTTCCTGGCACAATATTGGGCCGAGCAACTTGCCGGGCAAAACGATGATCCCGAGCTAAAGGCAAAGTTTGCAACTGTTGCGGAAGAACTGAAAAGCAAGGAGGCTCAGATCCTGGAAGAAATAGCAGCAGCCGAAGGCAAGGCTACTGACATAGGTGGTTATTATATGCCGAACGACGATATGGCAACCAAAGCCATGCGCCCAAGCGCCACCATGAACGCTATTATAGACCGGGTTTGAGCCCGGCATAAGCAAGTATAGTTTATTCACAATGCCAATGGCGAGAATAACTGCTACGTAAAGATTATGGGTTGCACTTAAAGAACCTTTCCTGATATCAGCGATTTAACTAGTGTGCTGATAACCTTCTGATATTTAACGACAAAACCATCAGGCTCATCATTCAGCAGATTAACGCCATCCTGATTTGCTGACATGCAATTATATAGTTTAACCTAATATTTTACAAAATTTTTCCGGAAACGGGGCGCCGATGCATATATATATCTAAAGTTTTAAAATTAATGTGGCGTATTAATAATAAATCCGGAAAAACATGAGAACACCCGGCGTAATAATTTATTTCATTGTTTTAACATACTCTTTGCCTGCCCATTGCCAAACCATTAAATTCCCGGCAGAAAAGAGCGGTAAGCTTTATACATGCGATGGTTATACGGTTACCTTTAACAAGTTGATAATACTGGATGACAGTTTGATATGTTATCAAAAAGGAATCGAAATAAAGTATGCTAATGAAAATGTATGTAGAGTTGACGAGAAAGGGAACCACATTGCAATAATGACAATTGTGTTTGGGGGTGTAGGACTTGCTGCAGGAGTAGTGGTTTCCAATGCCTGGGATGAAGATGTACTCGGGAAGCCCAAATCATTCCCGATAATCCTGTACACAAGTCTTTTTACTGTGAGCGGGGTAATAGTAGGGGCTGTATGGCCTAAATATAAAACCGTTTATTCAAAAAGCCGATTTGCCTGCAATTTTAGTCCGCAGATATATTCAATCAACAATAAAGCCGCGGTGGGATTAACCATTCGGGTAAGTTTAAAATAATAGTTAAACCTAAAATTAATATTATGAAAGAAAGAGTAATTAAAGAAACGTTACTGTGTTTTGTTATGCTGGTCACCACGATCGGCCTTCAAGCACAAGTAAATGACCTAAAAAACCTCGACCCTCAGAAAAAGGGGAACATAAAACTATTGGATGGTACAGAAATGAGTTATAAAAACTTAAATGTGCTGGGCGATACGATATATTTTGAGAGCAACACCGGAACTCGGCAACAAGTATCAGGCTCTGAGGTTTATAGGGTTACCAAAACTGGTAATTATGCTGCTGTTTACGGGTTTTCGTGTGCCGCCGGAGGACTGTTGGGAGGGGTAGTAGGAACAATGAACTGGAACGGAACCAGTTTAGAAGACAAAAGAACAGGATTTATAATTGGTGGCACCTTGGTTTGCGGAGCAGTTGGTGCAATTGTCGGAGCCTTGGTTAAAAAGGAAACGACAGTTTACAAAAACGCAGAATTCAACTATAGTTTTAATCTTATAAGAAACAATGTAGTTGATGAAAAATACTATGCAATCGGCATTACAGTAAAACTTAATCATAAAAATTAAGGGAATGAAGAAAGGAAAAGGAAGGAGTATAACCGGCATAACTATCATCGTGTTTACAATAACCCTGCTTTTAACCTCAGGCTGTTGGGGCAGAAAATATTTTACGGCCAAGTTCACAACTGTAAAAACGATGCCCGAGGGCAAAGCCTTAGTATATATTTACAGGCCAAAGAACTTCGTTGGTTCAGCCGTGCATTTCTCAGTACACGCAAACGATAAAAAAGTTAGTGATGTCCACTTGTACAATGGAGGTTATATAGTATATTTTGCCGATCCGGGCAAATATGAATTTTGGGCACAGGTCTCAAATACGAGGACGGAAATACTTGTTGATATCGAGGCTGGCAAAACTTATTATATCGAAGGAGAATCGGTAAAGCTGGAATTAGTGCCTAAGGAAGTTGGGGAACAGCGGATAAAGAAGTGCAAATTGCTCAGGTACACTAAATAAAACCATCAGGAACACCATTTCCGTTAAAACCTTTAACAACATATTTTGTATCTGCATTCTGGAACATGATCTTCGTTTTTCCCAATAAACCCTAACTTTAGTTCTTTATGCAACGAATTGACATGCCAGTATTCATACCACCATTATCTTTGCCAACTTGTGAATAACCGAAATGTACTGCTTGATACCATGCATTATAAACGTCCTCTTTCGTAGCAGTCCACCAAAACCCAATAACTCCAATACTGTTGAATGAACAATCCTTGAAGTATCGATGTCCTCCAGCAAGCGCAGGGAATCCTGTAAAATTTAGACTAAAAACCACAAATACGAATAAGATTAAATTTTTGTGCCTCACTTTTTTTGCAACTGGCTCCAAATTTAATTCTTCGGTTTCGCCCCTTTTTTTTATTGTTAACCGTTTATGGATATATAACATATTATGAGATTCATAGATTGTAAATCATTTCATTCTACGGATCTCATTTCCAAGTAGATTATGTAAAACGATTGGTGCTTTTTTCCATTCCAAATCAATTATTCTTAATCTTATCGTGTCAGGATATTTGCTTTGAGGATTTTTATCAAGAAAAGCATTAAATGCATCAATTGTGTGTATTTTATCCGCTTCTACAAATTTGATGCTATCAATTTTCCGAGTTGCTATGCTTAAATACTGTCCATTAGGGTAGTTTTCATCTGTTTAAAATTTTGTAATCTATTAATAACGAAACTATTTCAAAAATATCTGCACCCGTGGAAACTCTTCGCTCTCAGATGAATTTTGTTAATCATTATCATCTGTGAATTTATGATTAATAAAATTAATGTTCGTTTCCGTTTATTGTTTATATGCAATGGGGAGGCTGTTTCGGAAAATCTTGCAAAAAAAACTGCTGTCCGGAACAATTCCGGTCAATCCGTCGCGTTAAAGCAAAACCAAATCAACGGGTTAACACAATGATTCCAAATTATTTTCTACCTTTGCAACAACTGTCGGGCTTATATTCCGGATATGGTTTTTATTGATGTTTTATGATTAACGAAGAAGATGATATATGCCTTATTCATCACAAGCCCGAAGAACTGGTTTGTAAATATAGGCCGAAGATCGAATTTTTGGTCATGAACCATCTAATCATTCCCGGGTATTTTAAGCGACAGGAAAAAGAAGACCTTGTACAGGAAGTTTCAACAGGCTTGTTGGATAACCTCAAAAACATCTTGAAATCATACAACGGGCGCTCAAAGTTTCAACCCTTCTTTGTCCAGGTCATCAAAAACAAATGTTTCGAGATAAGAAGAAACAGCTATATTAGGGAAACCGTTGAGACTATCGACAAAAACTCTTATAAGCCTGGTTATAGAAAAGAAAAGATTTTCAGGAAAAAACATGCTTCGGTCGAACTGAAGAAAAATACTGTTTCAGAAAAACAACCCGGCTTTGAGAACACTGACATAGCGGTAATCCTTAAGTCGGAGATCGAGTTTCTTGAATTTCTCCTCAGGCATTTTCAAGACCGATGCCCGCGCATGACCATTTGCTTAAAAATACTGACCGGCTATTCGGTTAGTTTGGAAGAACTAAAGCAGTATTGCAAGGGGTGCGCCCCAAGGGTCTATGAAAAATTACTGGGCTTTTCAAACTGCACTGATAAGCACACTAAAGAACAATGTTATCAGTCGTTAACTGATTTCTTCAACCTGTGCGACGGAAGAAACAACAATAAGGAGGCCATAAGAAAAGAGATAATATACTTCCTCAAGGAAATCATTTATCATTTGAACAGTCCTCCTGAACACGGTAATTATAATCAAAAAAACATTCTGGAGCTGTTTTCATGGTATTTCGGAGAAAAAAACAATTCCAAAACAGAATAATATTTTCATATTTATTATTAGTATGCGATTCACTAAACAACATTGGACAAATTGAAATGCAAGATCAAAACATAGACATAAAAACATTTTCCCATGATGGCCATCTCACTAAAGAAAGCCTTAGGCTGTGGGTTGATGCCTTGATGGAAAACCGTGAAGGCGAACTTCCCGCTGAGGTCAAATCGCATGTTGACGAATGCCGGGCTTGCAGAACAAGAACTATTGGGTTGTATCAGGATTTAACAGCAAGCGGGAAAATGCCTGAAACCCGGGCAAACAAAAGCGGGAATGCGCCGGAAAAAACACATTTGCGGCAAATCTATCGAATTGCCGCTGCCGTAGCACTTTTGTTTGCCATAGCTTATCTGATTTTTTTCTTTGCAAAAAACGAGCTGAACAACCCTAAGCTTTTTGTCGAGTATTATACTCCTTACCCCAATTTAGTAACCGTCAAAAGTGCAAATACGCAGCTCACGGACGAAGCCATGTTTTATTACGACATGGCGCAGTATGATACAGCTTTGGCTCTTTTCGGCATAATCCTGGAAAAGACGCCCGAAAACCCGGAAGCATTGTTTTACAAAGGTATTTGCCTGTTGTCGCTGAACAAGTCGCCGTCGGCCATACAGGTTTTTAAGCATCTTGCCTTTGATACAGAAACACCTTACAGGAAACCGGCATTGTGGTATCTTGCATTGGGGTATCTGCAAAACGGGGACATGGAAAACACAAAACGGATACTTTTGGGAATCGTCCGCGACGACAACCACTTCAGCGCAAAAGCAAAAAGCCTGTTGCAGCACCTGGAATAGGAATAACAGGAAAACCTATTGGTATTACGTGCAAACAACGCTATAAATGCCAATTGAGATTCAAGATCGGCGATTCGGTTTTCTAAAATAGGGTCTGCTGAAAAAGTCCGCAGTACATCATATACGAAGCCGCAAGGCGAAGCTGTATAATAATACTGCGAGCCGCAGCAATGAAGTAGATGATGTGCTACGGGCTAGCAAACAAGATTTTTAGAAAAAATGCAAGCTTTTTTAATAAATCCTTGAAAAAAGTTTGCATCAGTAATTAACAAAAATCGTCTAACAATATATATCTCACGTTGTTAGACGTTTTTCAGCAGACCCTAAAATAAACAAATCCGGAAATAGAGAGAAGGACAAACAATAACACCATGATCAATTTCCAACCGGCGGCATTATCCATGTTCCGGATGGGTTCATCATTTCCCCAATATTCAAATCCCGCCCAAAAATACGGGGAAATACTCAATTCATCGGCTGAATTGATAAAATCAAGCTTAGCCTGCCGCAGCGCATGAGGCTTTGTCATTCCCTCCGCAAGGTATTTATAAAAATCCGGCATAATAACGGAAGACGCAAAATCGTTGGCATCCCAAAGACTAACAAGCACCGACTTTGCCCCGGCTTTATTAAATGCCCATGCCATATTAATATTCCCTTCACCTTTGCTCATTTTGCCTACACCGGTTTTGCAAGCGCTCAGCACTACCAAATCAGCATTTAACGGTAAATTGAGCACTTCATATAAATCAAGCGACCCTTCATCATTGATTTTACGATAATCGCTAAAAACCAATCGCACAGCCTCCTCCCCGCCCTTGTCAGGTATAGCATGGGTTGACAAATGGATTATTTGGTAATCGGGGCAGTTAGCCTTAAACTCACCAAGGCTTGCATTTTGCCCGTACAATATCTTGGTATCGAACAATGCCCCAATACGTTCACATTCCGTTTTTGCCCCCGGCAGGTTGATCAGCGCAGTATCCCTTTTCGTGAGGAACGCTATGGCTTCTTTTTGTTGCCTGTTAAATTGCGGGGCAACCGCCAGGACCTTGTTTGTTATATTGCCCGGTTTAGCGTCAGCCTGCAAAAACAGCAGGGCCGAAAACTCATTCCAAATAGTATGACGATCGATCATCCGTTTTGGGTTCGGAGCAGGTTCGACGGGAAGGGCGTCAAAGGGTATCATACTGATATGCTGAGAGGGGATTATGATCAATTCTTTATTTGAAATGATATTTTCAAGCGGGGCAAACAACAGCGAATACAACAAATAACCAATCGAATCAATTTTGTTGACCCGGTAAATATCACCTGAAATAATTTCTTGGTAATCATTGATCAGCTTAAGCGTTTTGTTTCCGTCAACCTTAAAATACTTAAAGCCATTTCCCGACAACGCAATTATCAAAACCGAATCGGGTGTTTCAATATAATCGGGGCAATATTCGTTTAACCAGACAAGAGCCTGGTCTTCCTTTAATTTATTTGTTAAGGCTCGTAAATAAATGTTCTCGTTTTTACAAAATGATTTAATAGCACCCGGATTACTTTGAGTCAGCTTGTATTCCAAAATATCCATTTCAATCTTTTTGTCCGCTATCAATATATTTATTTTTTTGTCGGCATCAGTCTTATCAACACCCGACCGCCGGCTTAATAGCTCATTGAGCTCCTTTCGGAATAGTTTTTTGGTTTTCATGAAATTATCAGGTACGTTAGCAAGATATTCCTTGGCCAACACTTCATCGGCAAGCACCTTATTCGTGTTTCTGTTTATCGAAAGATAATTTAGCGCAGTCGAAAGATATGCCGTATCGTGAGTGATTTCATATACTAGCAGTGCATTATCTGCCATTTCCATATACATATTATTGTTGACGTGTTCAAAAAAGACCAATTCTTCAACATTAGTTATTCTGTCGCGCAAGGCTTCTGTGATTTTGTTCACTAATTCGTAACATTGAGCGGAAGATATTAAATACCCGGAATTGCTTATCCTATCTCGGTCGTATATTGCCTTAAGGTAGCGTGCTTTGTACGCCAGAACCGTTTTAATTATCGCATAAGGGTATTTGCCGGCACTGGAAGGATTACAGGTTATACAGTCCTCTTTTAGGCCCGGATAGTAGAGCTTCAACACTTTTTGCATATATTTTAAGGCGTTTTCAGGATCCCCGAAATTCCGGTAAAGCTCGCTAATGTTAAAATAGGTCATCATCAGTGAATATCGGTTTTTGATTTTACCCGCCTTTATTAACTCGAGGCTTTGCTTGTGTATGGCCAGCGCCGTGTCGAACAGCCCATGTATCTCATAAATATCGCTGATATTATTTAGGCATTTTACCGATTTGAAATTATAGGTTGAAAATTTAGTGTCAAACAATTGTTTTGCTTTGTTAAAACAATAAAGGGCCGAATCCAATTTGCCGAACCTTTTATAAAACAATCCCATGTATCTGTACAAGTTCCCCGACCGGTAATCTTCGGCTTGCCCAATTTGTGCCCTTATTTTTAACGCTTCCCAGAGATATTCCCTGGCCAGGGATGTGTCGCTTATGCTGTTATGGTATATTCCAAGCCATTCAAGCACGTTGGCCGTTTCCGGGCTTTCCTTCCCCAACAGATTAGTAAAGACATCGAGGGATTTAAAAAAATAGGCATCGGTTATCCCTGAATAACCGGTAAGGAAAGAGAGAATGGCTAGATTCAAATAAGCCTTTCCTGTAACAGGGTCATCGCTTCCCAAATATTTGACGCAATCATCAAGGTTTCGGTATGCGACTTTTCGGGCAGTATCATATTTCTCTTGTTGCCAAAGTGCTTCGATATAGTTGTTTGTTATTGAGCAATATAATCCCCGATTATTTTCTTTGTCCAAGCTTTTAAGTAGCCCGAAGTACTGATCTTCGGCACTGCTGTAAGCTAAATTATAAAAATGTCTATCGGCATTTCTAAGGTGTTTTGATAAATCCCCATATCTAATTGATTGACCTTTCGCAGAAAAAATAACGCAAAAAATCAAAAACAAAACTGATGAAACAAAAGAAGAAAAATATTTCATCTTTATGAATTGGATTTGCAAGCCGTTAAAATTACATAAAATATTTAATCTGTGCATTAAAATCAGGTCATATTATGGCAAACTCAAAGTTGCCGCCTGATGATTTTGATTATTCAGTGACCTGAGCGACGAGCCGCCCTATTGAACATAGAAATAAGACATTCGGGGCACATCGGGCTAATTGAGTGGGAAATTGCGAGTTTGCCCTCTTGCCTACAGATTAATATTATTTTTACATCTGCACTTTTGTTATCTTTGTAGTTTAACTAACATAACGCACCATGAAAAATCTAATCATTTTATCGATCCTACAACTTGTTTTTCTTCAGGCTTTTGCGCAATGCGAGGATTACTGTATTAATTTCGAGGACACGCTTTGCATCAACAGGCTCGAAACAGATACCAGCATAAGCAACAGCTGGCATATCGGGAGCCCTCAAAAGCCGTTGTTCAATACCGCTTATTCAATCCCCAATGCCATAGTTACCGATACCGTTTTGCCATATCCACAGAACGACAGCTCCGTGTTTTTCATAAAAAACCCTGTTAACGAAGGCGATATCTGGGGCTTGAGTATTTTGCAGGGCAGATATAACGTTCAAACGGATTCGCTGAACGATTACGGCAAGATGGAGCTTTCGGCCGACGGTGGCCAGAACTGGATCGACTTATTAAACGACAATAAGTTTAGCGGCAGCTATAATTGGTGGACCTTCAAGCCCGTGCTCACGGGCAACTCGGCCGGCTGGAAGTATTTTGAGGTCATTTTATCAGATATCGGTTCGGTTTTCGACATAGGTATAGGCGACACCATTATTTTCAGGTTTACTTTTATAAGCGATGGCATTCCCGAGGATCTTGGGGGCCTGATGTTCGATAATTTATGCTTTTCCAGTTTTGTTGAAGGCATTTCCGAACAAAGGTTTCTCCCCTTAAGATCGAGGATATTCCCCAACCCTTCAAGTCATGCTTTCACTATCGAGTTCGACAACCCTGAAAATCAGTTGTTTCATATTGCCGTTTATAACAGCAATAGCGTAATGCAATTCAACGAAGAAAACCTTAAATCAGGGATATATGAAATTAATGCCGCAAGCTTAAAGCCCGGTGTTTATTTTTACAAGCTCACCAATCCGGGAACTTTGCAAAGAAGCTGGGGGAAATTTATCGTAGTGTCCAGCGACTGAAACAATTGTGGTTTTTTTATGCCTGGGCCACGATTCCAAGGCCCCTATTTCACCCCGCTCCCGTTCGCGACATCTTCCGACGGCGAAACGAAGCACAGCTTGCCATCGGCATCTTCCGCCATAAGGATCATGCCCCGGGACTCAATCCCCCTGAGCTTGCGCGGGGCCAGGTTTACCAATACGCATACTTTTTTGCCAATAATGTCGGCGGCTTCGTAATATCCGGCAATGCCCGAAACAACAATTCTCTGGTCGATTCCCGTATCGATTTTCAGTTTCAGCAGCTTTTTTGTTTTTTCGACTTTTTCGGCTTCCAATATCGTCCCGGTACGTATGTCCATTTTCATGAAATCGTCAAAGCCTATAGGTTCTTTGGCGGGAATGGCAGCAAGATCCTTTTCGTTTTCTTTTTTGGTGTCCAATAATCTCCTCACCTGTTCTTCTATGCTCTTATCTTCAATTTTCTCGAAAAGAAATTCCGCTTTGTTTATTTGGCTACCTGCTTTTAAAAGATTGCTTCGTCCTGCGTCAGCCCACTTTAAACCTTTCAAATTAATCATGTCTTGAAGCTTATCGGCAGTAAATGGCAGGAATGGTTGGCTAATAACACTCAGGTTAGCAACAATTTGCAATGATACATTTAGAATTTCCCTTACTTTATCGGGGTCAGTCTTGAAAACCTTCCATGGCTCTTTATCGGTCAGGTATTTATTTCCCAGGCGCGCAAGGTTCATTAATTCGGATAATGCTTCCCTAAATCTATACCTTTCTATGCTCGATGAGATTTTCTGTGGAAAGGCTGCCATTTCCTCAAATACGGCTTTTGCTTCTTCATCAAAAGTATCGGTATAAGGAACAATGCCGTCGAAATATTTTTGCGTGAGAACCAATGTCCTGTTCACGAAATTGCCAAATATAGCCAGCAGCTCATTATTGTTCCTTGCCTGGAAATCCTTCCATGTAAAATCGTTATCTTTGGTTTCAGGGGCGTTGGCCGTCAGAACATAGCGCAAGACATCCTGTTTTCCAGGGAAATCCTCCAGGTATTCGTGCAGCCAAACGGCCCAGTTCCGCGATGTTGATATCTTATCGTTTTCGAGGTTCAGGAATTCGTTGGCCGGAACGTTGTCGGGCATAATATAACTTCCCTCTGCCTTAAGCATGACGGGGAAAATAATACAATGGAAAACAATATTGTCCTTACCGATAAAATGTACGAGTTTGCTCTCATCGTCCTTCCAATACTTTTCCCAATCGTTGCCGGTTCTCTGCGCCCACTCCTTGGATGCTGAGATATATCCTATCGGGGCATCGAACCAAACGTAAAGGACTTTCCCATCGGCTCCCTCAACAGGGACCCTTACGCCCCAGTCGAGGTCGCGGGTTACGGCACGGGCCTTCAACCCTTGATCGACCCACGATTTCACCTGGCCGTAAACATTTGGTTTCCAATCGTCCTTATGGCCCTTCAATATCCATTCGCCGAGCCAGTTTTCATACTGGTCGAGAGGTAAGTACCAATGTTTCGTTTCTTTTAAAACGGGCACGTTTCCGCTCAGGGCCGATTTAGGGTCTTTCAGTTCCAGGGGGCTCAGGGAAGTCCCGCAGTTTTCGCACTGATCGCCGTAAGCCTTCTCGAAGCCGCAATGGGGGCAGGTTCCCGTGATATATCTGTCGGCCAGGAATTGATGGTTCTCCTCGTCGAAATATTGTTCGTTTGTTTTAACGATAAATTTACCGTCTTCATAAAGCTTCTCGAAAAACTCCGATGCCGTTTCGTGATGTATCGGCGCCGATGTCCTTGAATAAACATCGAAGGAAATGCCGAAATCCTTGAACGACCTCTTGATGATGCTATGATAACGGTCAACAATGTCCTGGGGGCTAACACCTTCCTTGCGGGCTTTAATGGTTATAGGGACGCCATGCTCGTCGCTTCCGCCGATAAACAGGACATCCTCGCCTTTCATCCGCAAATAGCGGGCATAAATATCGGCCGGCACATAAACTCCTGCCAGATGGCCTATATGTATTGGGCCGTTGGCATAAGGCAGGGCCGATGTAATAGTATATCTCTTGAATTTCTTGGACATTGAAATATTATTAGTAATTTTCCGCAAAAATAACCAATAGTTTGATAATGATGGCACCAGCGGCTTTAAAACAGGAATATATAACTGAAACCTTGGTCCGGGCACGCATAATTGCTTCCTGCGAGCCCGGGCCGGCCATAAAAACGGTTTGCGACCTTGACTTTATAGACACGACAAATGGCTGAACATAACGACTTAGGGGCCAAGGGGGAAAAAATGGCCGTTGATCTATTAAGGAAGAAAGGCTATAAGATCCTTGACACCAACTGGAGGTTCGGCAAAGATGAGCTTGACATTATAGCACAAGAGAACAACGAACTGGTAATCGTGGAGGTAAAAACCCGCAGCACCGAATATTTCGGTTATCCCGAAGACTTTATCAACAAGGCAAAGATGCAAAGGCTTGTCAGGGCGGCGGCGGAATATATCGACAGGAAAAACATCGGGCTAGAATGCCGCTACGATTTTGTTTCCATAGTTATTAACAGGAGAAAAACGGAAATACGGCATATTAAGGATGCCTTTTACCCTTTTTGAGAAATACGCAGGGCTTTTTTTCAAAAAAACATTCCTTTACCGTTTTTTTGCCGGTCAAAATCAATATGCCACCGGTTTGGCATGGAATACCAAGAGGGGGATTTTTGTTTGGAAGAGGAATTTCTTTGTAACGCTTGGCTCGAACAACCTAAATAAAAACGACCTTTTATGATGCGTAACAGCTATGACGTCGATATCATGTTGGTCAATAAATATCTGCATGCCCCGATAAATATCCGAAGTTTTCAAAACCCCGCACTCCAGTTTAAATGAGTCCATGGTATCGAACAGATAGCTTTTGATTTTGCGCATCTGCATTTCGCCCAAAGAAGCGTTATTGTCCAGCGAGGCGTGCACGCAATAAATTTTTGAGCTGAAAGGCTTGACCAGGCTTATAAGCTTGCGTAGTGCCGAATAATCCGATTCATCGAAATTAGTTGCATATAATATCCTTTTCGGGGGGTCGAACTCCCAGGCGTCGTAAGCTTTCGGCACTGCTATAACAGGTATCCGCGCCTTCCTTATTATCTCCGCCGTAATGCTTCCTAACGACTTTAGGCCTTCAAGCTCAGCGCCTCGCGTGCCCATTATTATTAGCCCGGCTTTAAATTCCTCGGCATAATTCAATATAACATCTACTGAATTTCCTTTATAAAGCTCATAGCTAACGTCAACACCTTTAATATTCCTTTGCTTTATGATTTTTTTAAGCCTCAACGATAGGCTTTCGAGGCTCATTTCGGTTTCCGTTTCAACTTCCGAGATTATTTCGTCCAAATTTAACTGGTATGTAAACGACTCGAGGTATGAACTGGGGCTTCCCAAAGGGTCGAGGTAAGCATTTATAAGTTTTATGTCGCCCTTGAATTGGGCTGCCATCTGAAGGGCATAAACAGCAGCGTTTTCCGAATGGTATGAGAAATCCACCGGGACGAGTATCCTCCTTATGCTGCGCATATATTCCACAGCCTCTTGCTTTTTAAAACCGTAGGCTTTCCTGAAATCCTCGAATATTTCGTTTGCCCTTTGCAGATCCGCCTTGTTTATGTTTACTTTAACGCCACCCGGAGCCTCCTTTAAAAGGTTGATGTTGGTCATGAAGCACTCGATTCCGTTGCGTTCGAGCATCGCCGACAGCAATTGAGCCCTCATATAGGTCAGCGAGGCTATGGTAATAATTTTCGTTGGCATTTCTTTTTTGTATTAAATTGTTCGTGTAAATATAGCTAAAAACCAGCCCTGAAGCAAGTAATTTCCCTAATTTACGGAAATTGCTCTTCCGCTGCCAAACATTTCGTAATTTTGCCGCCCTATAAAATATTGGAGATGAAGAGGAAGACAAAGAATGCCCCCAAGGGCAAAGGAAACAAAAAGCGGGTAAAGTCAGCTAATTACAGAAATACAAGGAGGAAAGCAACATCAAAAGCCTCAGGTGGATCCGAAAGGAGAGACGATAGCAAAAAGTCGGCAAGAACCGACGAGCCATATAGCATAAGGCTTAATAAATATATTGCCGACGCAGGAATATGTTCGAGGCGCGAAGCCGATGCGCACATAGCGGGCGGCGCAATAATGATAAACGGCAAAATAGTTACCGAGCTGGGAACCAAGGTGCTGCCTACCGACAAAGTGCAGTATGGCGGCGAGACGCTAAAAAGGGAAAAGCCGCAATACTTCATGCTTAACAAGCCAAAAGGGTTTATCACCACGTCAAAAGACCCCCGCGACAGGAGGACGGTAATGGCATTGATGGACAAAGCATGTAAAGAAAGGATCTATCCCGTGGGCCGCCTTGACAAGGACACCATTGGTTTGCTGCTGTTTACCAACGACGGCGAGCTTGCCAAGAAGCTGACACACCCAAAACATCTCATAAAAAAGATATATCATGTTTTTCTTGACAAAGGAATCAGCAAAAAAGACCTTGAAACCATTGAGGACGGTATCGAACTTGAAGACGGTTCAGTAAAGCCCGATAAGATTTCGTGGGTCAGCGGAGAGAACGACAAAAAGCAAGTAGGGATTGAGCTGCATTCCGGAAGGAACAGGATCGTAAGGCGTATCTTCGAGCATCTGGGTTATAAGGTCGTTAAGCTGGACAGGGTGTTTTTTGCAGGGCTAACCAAAAAAGACATCCCCAGGGGGAAGTTCAGAAGGCTCGACCAAAAAGAGGTTAATTTACTAAAGCGGCTTTAAAATCAGCAGATTATAAAATTAGTGTTGCCCGGATTATTTTTTTTGTATATTTATGGCTAAAAAAATACCATGGAATACAAAAGAAGTAGCGTAATACCTCAACGGCAAAAACTAAAATTCCTTCCTGACGAAGCCAGGGTAATAACAAAAATTTTCGGGCTCGACAAAATAAGGATTTATAAGGTCTTCGACCGTGTTTTAAACCTCCCCGACAAGGAAGCAGGGGAGCTCTTGAAGCTTGTCGTCGATAATTTCGATCATCGGCACAAGGACATAAAAAGAGTTTTTAAAGATAATTTCGACCGCGTAAACCAAGGCCTCGACATAACAATTTACAAAAGCCTCCCATTGGAAAAGAAACTTTTGCTAGGATCATATTTCACCCTTGAGTACTCGATAGAGTCGGCGGCATTGTTTAATCCTTCCATTGTTTCGCATCCCGATCAAAAAGGCCTCAAAGCAGGTGAGCTGAGGGTTATCATCAGTTTTCGCGCCGTGGGCGAAGGCCACATGTCGTCGGTAGTCTTCCGGTCGGGGATCTTGAACAAAAACGGCAATATTAACATGGATCCCACAAGTCCATTGGTAGAAAAAGCCAAAACCATCGAGTCGGCGGAATATTCGAAAGAGGATTTTGGGATGAAGCTACACGATATGGGGCAAAGCGAGTTGACCGACGGTATTTTCGAGCAGTTGCTCGATGCGTTCACCATGGGAGAAATGACAGAGGCCATAGAGCATTACAAAGCCCATAACCCGATGACGCCGAGGCACGACAGGGCGATCGACACCCTTCACTGGCTTGCGCGGTCGAACTATGAGATCGAGTTCGATTCGGATGTGGATCTCTCGGAAAGAGTTATCTTCCCACGCTCAACTACCGATATACGCGCCATAGAAGATGCTCGTTTCGTGGAGTTTACCGATGAAAACGGCCAGAGGAAATATTATGGGACTTATACTGCCTATAACGGCCATTCCATCTTGCCCCAGCTTATAGAAACCACTAATTTCTGCCGTTTCAACATAAGGACCCTTATGGGCAAAGGCTCCCAAAACAAAGGCATGGCCCTGTTCCCCGAAAAAATAAACGGGCAGTATGCCATGATATCGCGCAATGACGCCGAGAACATTTATATAATGTTCAGCGACAATATTAACTACTGGAAAGACGAAAAACTGCTTCGCGAGCCAAAATTCGAGTGGGAATTTATTCAAATAGGGAACAGCGGTTCGCCGCTCAAGACCGAAAAAGGCTGGCTGCTGCTAACCCACGGTGTTGGCCCGGTGCGCATATATACTATAGGCGCCATTCTGCTCGACCTAAACGACCCCACAAAGGTAATAGGCGAGATTGCGGAGCCTATTTTGATTCCCGAGGAAGATGAGCGCAACGGTTATGTCCCAAACGTTGTTTATTCGTGCGGGGGCATGTTGCATAACGGATATCTGGTGTTGCCCTATGCCGCCAGCGACTCCAGGAGCGGAATAGTGAAATTCAAGCTTCAGGAGCTACTTGACGCCATGGTCCCGCTAAGCGAGGATTAATAAAGGTGAGTATATGAGTTGTT
>JAADIS010000054.1 GCA_013151215.1 Chlorobiota bacterium
TACTTCATTGCGGCGGCTCGCAGTATTATTATACATCTTCACCTTGCGGCTTCGTATATGATGCACTACGGACTTTTTCAGCAGACCCTATTTACAACATAAAAACGGGGCCCTGAATCAGTTGCCCCGTTTTTTTTTGCAAAATTTGGCAAATCGAAATTATTGTTATACTTTTAACACCTGCTTTCATCCGCGGGATGACGGTCATAAACCAAATTAATCAGCATGAAAATATATTTTTATGTGATTACCGTATTATGCGTTCTCTCAACAGCCAGGAACCCGCTTTGCTCACAGGGAAACAATGATTGCCTCGGCTGCCATGAGGATCCCGGATTAGTCAGCGAAACAAGCAACAAAAACGTTTCGGTAAAACCCGATGCCCTGTCAAGCTCGATTCATAAAAACCTAAATTGTATAGAATGCCACAAGGATGTTGACCCCGAGGAGTTTTTTCACTCTTACGGCGAGAGAAAATTAGGAAAAGTAAAGTGCTCCGGTTGCCATGAAACTACCAGCCTCGATTTTGAGAGAGGAGTTCATGGACAGGCTCTAAGATTAAACGAGGAATACGCCCCCGACTGTGTTGAATGTCATGGGGCCCACGACATAAGGTCGCAATGGGATGCAGCATCGAAAACATATAAAATGAATATTCCGTACTTGTGCGGGAGTTGCCATAAGGAAGGATCCCCGGTTGCAAGGATTTATAAAATCAACGAGCACAACATTATTGAGAACTACAGCCAGGGGATACATGGAAAAGGGATGTATAAAAGCGGCTTGCTTGTTACAGCAACCTGCAACAACTGCCACAACAGCCATTTGATACTGCCGCACGAAAGCCCAAACTCTTCGGTTAACCCAAAACAAATTGCCAAAACTTGCATGAAATGTCATATTAAAATCGAAAAGACACACAAAAAAGTCATCAGAAGCGAGCTTTGGGAGAGCAGGCCCGGCCTTGTGCCTTCATGCTCATCATGCCACCCGCCACATAAGGTTGAATATCAACAAATTGAAAACCTTATTCCTAACAAAGAATGTTTGTTGTGCCATGGCCAGGAAAGAAATATCGCCAAGGCGGACGGCAACAACAGTGATTTTAGCATCCTCGGGTTTTCGGGCTCGGTACACCGGAATATTCTTTGTGTTAAGTGCCATACGTCAGTAAACCGAAATGCAGACAGGCTTTGCAAGGATGTTGACAAGGTGGACTGCTCAAATTGCCATATTGAAATATCAAACACTTACTTCTCAAGCGGCCACGGCAAGGCATATCTGAAAAAAAGCACAGATGCGCCTTATTGCACCAATTGCCACGGGACACACAACATAAAATCCCGCTTCGACGACACAGCGCCGATTTACAGGGGAAACATCCCCCGCCTATGTGGCAGTTGCCATAAACCGGACGGAAACGCAAACAAAATAGCGGCGCTCAAAGAGGTAAACGCCTACAATGATTACTCAAAAAGCATCCACGGCAAGGGTCTTTCGGAAAAAGGCTTGCTTGTAAGCGCCGTTTGTACCGATTGCCACACAACACATCACGAACTTAAGGACAACGACTCCCTTTCCTCGGTTTTTCCATCAAACATTCCCGGGACATGTGCCAATTGCCATAAAAGCATTTACGAGGATTATATCGCCAGCGACCATTCGATATTAAACAGCACCCCTGACAAGAGGTACCCAAGTTGTACGTCATGCCATTCGGCACACACTATCAGCGAAATAGACCAGAATAAGTTTATGACTGAGATTACTTTGCAATGTGGGTCCTGCCACGAAGAACTTGCTAGTACATATAAAGATACTTTTCACGGAAAGGCTTACCTATTGGGGGACCTGAATGCGGCCCGCTGCTCCGATTGCCATGGTGCGCACAAGATTCTAAAGGTTGAGGACCCTAATTCCATGGTCGGATACAAAAATATTGTAAATACCTGTAAGAAATGCCACTCGAATGCAACCTTGGAGTTCACGGGATATTTAACTCATGCCACACATAACGACAACCCCATATTGTTTTGGTCGTTTTGGTTGATGACAAGCTTGTTGGTATTGGTTTTCGGGTTTTTCGGAATCCACACATTGGCTTGGATTCCCCGGTCGCTAATGCAGCGCAAAACAAACAAGCATATAATGCCAACAGGCAAAACTAAATATCTCAGGCGGTTTAACGCGACACAGCGGTTAACGCACATCCTGGTCATTTTGAGTTTTTTAATTCTGTCCCTAACCGGAATGACATTAAAATTTGCCCACATGGAATGGGCCTCGTGGATTGCCTCTTATTTGGGAGGAGTAAAAAACGCTGGGACATTGCACAGATTTGCAGCCATAGTAACATTCTTTTATTTTGCTTTTCACCTTTTCAGCTTATATCAAATGCGGCACAAACAAGGCATCCCCTGGCTGATATTTATTTTCGGGAGCGGGTCATTGATGTTCAACAAACAAGACTTCAAGGACTTATGGGCTTCGCTGAAGTGGTTTGCCGGAAAAGGCAAACGCCCGGAATATGGGAGGTGGACTTATTGGGAGAAATTCGATTATATGGCAGTTTTTTGGGGCGTTGCCGTTATAGGTTTATCCGGCCTGGTACTGTGGTTTCCTGAATTCTTTACGAGATTCATCCCCGGATGGGCAATAAACGTGGCACAAATAATTCATAGCGACGAGGCATTGCTTGCCGTTGGGTTTATTTTTACCATCCACTTCTTCAACACTCACCTCCGCCCCGAATCGTTTCCGCTCGACACTGTAATCTTTACCGGCTATGTGCCTTTGGACGTTTATAAAGAAGACCGCCCCCGGGAATACGAAGAACTTGTTGAGTCAGGCAAATTGGAAAGCGTGGTCGAGGAAAAAGAAATCTCGGCAACACGAATAAAAACAATAAAATTCTTCGGCTTCCTGTTTCTTGCAATGGGAGTGTGCATGATTTTATTAATAATTTATTCGCTAATCAAAGGAATTTATTAAATATGTCATAAGGCATTAAAAATCCGGGCATATCTTTTGATTCCCCAAAGTAATTGGTTATTTTTGAACACTGGATATCGAAATTTATTTTTAACAAAAAAAATTGAATAATGGTAGGAAAAAGTTTATTAATTGCTTGTTTGTTAATGTTTTTAACAGCAGGTGCGAATGCTCAGAACGAGTATGTCGGTGCAGCAAAATGTAAAATGTGCCACAACAAGACCGCAACAGGTGCCCAGTATAAAGTATGGGCGGCCTCGAAACACGCCAGCGCGATGGACGCACTTGAAGGCGAGGATGCCAATAACCCGAAATGCCTGAAATGCCACTCGACATATTACGGCGACGACGAAGATTTAATGGCGACCATCAAGCCTGGCGAAGGTGTATCCTGCGAATCGTGCCACGGCGCAGGCAGCGGGTATAAATCAAATACCGTAATGAAGGACAAGGACAAATCCATAGCAAAAGGGCTTGTCATCCCAACTGAGAAAGTCTGCAAAAAATGCCATAACGACGAAAGCCCGCATTTTAAAGGCTTTAATTTCGATGAGTACTTCAAAAAAATCGCTCACCCTATCCCGGCAGACGATTAAAAAATATTTGAAGCTTATGTGATTAAGCACAAAAAAACCTCTAATAGCATTATTAGAGGTTTTTTTGTGCTCATAAGATTGAATTACGAGCCGAGTGCAATTCCCTGGTTTATCTTGAAGCCAGGTTTTTATGCTACTCCCTGTCGAGCCCGGATTTCTTCCGCTTACTATAAAAAATAGAAACGCCGATGGAAACAGCAGCGACCAGCATTAAGGCCAAAATCCTGAACACCAGCTCTATTCGCGCCAAATCGATTAAAAACAGATATCCAATGGCCGTAATTAACGTGCCCAGGGCCATATAACGGTATTTCACGTTTTTCAAAAGCAGGCTTATGACAAAATAGGCTACTGCAGCAATTGCCCACGATATTGAGATAAACTGCGACGGCAGCATGTTGTAAAGGCTCAGCATTACCATAACAAATGCCACGACAAGATAAATATTTCTTAAAAATTCCGTTTTTATCGTCAACATATCCTTTTTCCAATTTAAAATCCGGGCCGTGAAAATAGCGACTAGGGTAAACGAAACATTAACACCATTAAGCATATCGGAGGTGGAAACATAAAAAATCAGCAAGGAAAGATAGAGCAAAGTGTTCATCACCACTATAAACTTGCTCCTAAACCAAATAGCCATGCTGACAACCAGCAGGCTTTGCAACGACAACAGGAAATAAACTTTCGGGAAATCATAATATCCGTACATTGCTATGCTAAGGGTTACATATCCATAAAGGGCAAACAAGGATGCCGATATTTTCCAATCCGATTTTTCTTTTAACAAAATAGAATATAAGATACAAAAAACGGACACGGAACCGACAAGCAGGACGTAGTCGTGCTTAAAAAACCCAAGAACATATAAAAGCAACAGCAAGGAAAACCCCAAGCCGTTTAAGATAACAGAAACTATAATACTGCCGTTTGAGATGTCATCAGATTTTTTGACCATGGCCACAAGCGAAAAAAGGGCGGCCGTCAATAACACGAAATAGTACCCGAAATTATGGTTTTCTACAATATGGAATTGATTCCCCATGAAGGGATTGTTGAAAACGAACAAGAAGCTCCCGAAATAAGCAGCAAAAACCCCAAGCCATAATATTTTCACCCAGTTGAACTTAAAAAGCAGGAAAACAGAATAGGCCGCTGCAAAAACCGTCGAGATCATCAACAAGTACGGGATATTGCTTATAGCACCAAGCGATACGGTAAGCAGTATGGCTATGGAAGAATGGATTTTCGATTTTTGCCTGATAGAAAAAACCGCTTCCAGAATTATTACCATAAAGGCCAGGCCTATAACAATGCTTTTGCCACCCATCAACGGGTTCTCAGAAAAGAAATGTAATTTGACACTTGTGAAAAAGAGCAGCAAAAAGGTGTTGATCATGAAGATAGAAGCCATTTTAGGGTATGCTTTCCTCATAAAAACAGTTAACGTATAAACGGCTGCAGCGGATAAATACCCGAACACTATCGAAAATATATCGAATCCGAGCTTCTGAAAATATTGGATCAAGAACGCGATACCGAAGAACAAAACAAGATTGCCCAACCAGGCAAGGCCCGATTCGCCGACCTGTGATTCGAGATGAACTTTTTGTTTTATCTCTTGTAGCTGTTCGGCCAGTTCCTCCTCAGGGCTTCGTTGAACATCAATGCTGCCGATCCCAAGGTTGATCTCTAATTGATTTACCCTTTCTTCCAGTGCGTCAACCCGTTTCTTTAATCTCTTGTTTTCATCATAAACATGTTTATCATCCATATTATCATAAATAAATGTTCGCAAATAATAATGCTGCTCAAGAAAATTATATCACATCAGCCACGGCAAACCTCAGCTTGCCATGGCATGGCCCACCACTATGTTCCGATTTCCGGCAATTCCTCCTTGACGATTATCTCGTCAGTTACGACATTGTGATTCTCAAAGATTATGGCAATTGCTATTTTTAGCATGAAAGTGAACAATAGGGAACCCAGCGAAAATATCATAACCGTTGTTTTTATCTCTGTTAACGATGGGGTGTAAACGTAAATCTGGCCGACGACGTCGGGGGTAAAGCCCGGAATTATCAATGCCATACCTTTTTCGATATAAACGCTTACGTATATTAAAACCGCACCTATGTTCAAGGTCAGGAAATTTTTGCGCGTCTTAGGGAAAAGGAACAAAAAGAACGCAATGGTCCCGAAGATTATCGAGGACCAACTATAGAAAACTATTTCTTTATTGTCGCCTATGCCGAACAGAAGGTACTCCCAGTAAATAAGGTGCTCGGTATCAGAATAAAATTCCTTGAAAAGCTCGGCCACTGAGAAGAAAAGGTAAACAAACATAGAGTAAACCATTAGTTCGGCAATAGTGTAAATGGCCTCATCCTTGATCCTAAAGCTTGTGGTCTTGCGAAGTATCTGAAAAAGGATCAGCAATATTGCCGGGCCCGAGCAGAAGGCGGAAGCCAAAAAACGGGGCGCCAAAAGGGCAGAGTTCCAAAACGGCCGTGCCGGAAGTGCGTTAAACAAAAATGCCGTTACCGTATGAATGCCTATGGCCGCGGGGATACTGAGCAGCACCAAAGGATAAACTATTGATTTATTATACTCTTTGTTATTATAACCGCAATAGAGCAAATAAGTAACAACGCTCAGGTTTATAATAAAATAGAGGCTCAGCACTATAAAGTCCCATCCCAATATGGAAGATGGGAAATTAATTGTCCCAACAATTGGGAGCATGTGCCAAAACTGTGCGGGGTTGCCAATATCAACCATTATGAACCCTATGCACATCAACACGGCCGTTACCGCCAGCAGCTCGCCGAAAATCACTATTTCCTTTATGGGCTTCCAATTATAAACATAAGCCGGGATTACCAACATAACGGCGGCGGCCGCAACCCCGACCATAAAGGTGAAGTTACCGATGTAAAACGCCCACGAGACCGAGTCGCGCATGTGGGTCAATATCAATCCGTGATTCAATTGCTGGAGATATCCCCAGCCGCCCCACAAAATTGCAACTAACAAAAAAATCAACCATGAGTAATAATATTTACCACCCCTGCTTATTGCTTTTAAGCTTCCCAGAAAAAAATTATAAAACTTCATATTTTTGAAATTGAACATTCAAATAACCATTTTACCAACATTTGTTTTTACACTCCGAAATAGTAATAGAATTTAGGCTGAGTGTTTTGTTCTGCCTTTAATACCAAAACTCTTTTATTTTCAAGTATATATCTTATTTCGCTGTTTGGATCCAAAAGATTGCCAAACTTGCGGGAGCCAACGGGGCATACTTCCACGCATGCAGGATATCGGCCTTCCCTGACCCTTTGTACGCAGAAAGTGCATTTTTCGACAACTCCTTTGGTACGTGGCCTGTTACCTAGATAGTGAGTAATCGGGTTTACCTCTTCGTCAGGGATCCCTGGCTCGCCCCAGTTAAAATGACGGGCGCCATAAGGGCAGGCAGCCATGCAATAACGGCAACCTATGCACCAATCGTAGTCAATAACCACTATGCCATCGCGCTCCTGCCAAGTTGCCTGGGCCGGGCAAACCTTTACACAAGGGGGGTTTTTGCACTGCTGACAAGCAATTGGCACATAAAAATACCCCTCTTCGGGCACTAGCTCGGGATTATAGTGAATATTGGCATGGGCAAAGTCGATGCCCTTGTCCTTTTCCATCTCCAAGACCTTTATCCAATGGATCTGGGGATCGCGCGATTGATTGTTTTCGTCAACACAAGCATATTCACACCTCCGGCACCCAATGCACCTGGACAAATCAAGGGCATAGCCAAAAAGGGTTTTGTCCAATGCCGGTTTTGCCGATACGCTAAACTTCTTCCCGTATTTCTTGGTGTATTTTACTTCAAGATTAGTTATTATTTCCTTTATCTCATCTTTCGACAGCGTACGGAAATTATTTTGCAAATATTCCTTCATGCTATCGCTATTGCACGATGACAGAGCCATTGCCCCAGCTGCTGCCGCAACAGGCGCCGCCTTTAAAAAATCTCTTCTGGAGGTTTTATTTTCTTGTTGCATCTTATTCGGTTTTTATTGAATATTATCCCAATCTAGGTTAGAATTATTCGGGGGGGGTAGTGGCCTAACACTCACGGGCTTCGCTGTTGGCATGCTTTTTATCAAGTCGTCGGCTTCCTGACCGCTAATTAAATTATAATCAGAACTATCGTCTTGCGGTGATTTTGAATTCATTACAGCCCAGCCTAAACCAAAAACCGAAACTATTCCAAGTGAGGCCTTTCGTAAAAAGCTTGCACGCGAGTTATTATCATTCCTTTGCATATCCTTAGTTTTTTTTTTGACTAATCTTTATCTTTATAATAGATGTCTTCCTGTCTTTCCGGGGGCGGCATAGGCTTCAGGCTTTTAAAATGCGGCGAATGCGGATTATGGCAGTTGACACATAAATAATATTGTTTCTTGCCGTTCCACATGCCGGTTCTTTTACCGTGAACACCAACTTTCCAGTCGCGTAGCTTATCGCCATGGCATTGCCCGCACAACTTATACGAATCCTCAAAGCTAATAAGCTTCCCGCTGGCCGACTTCAAGTAGTCCCTGTCGTCGGCATTGTGGCAATCCAAGCACCAGCGGTTTTCCTTGTCATGGTCAAACATCTCACTTATCTCCTCGTGCATGTCAACCAATTTCCGCGGCTCGTGATTTGTCGGCTCTCCCTCATGACAATCGGAACAAGGAAAAATATCCTCGCTAAACGGCGGTGGCGACAATGCATCATCCTCGGTAAAGTCGTTGGGCGTTGAAACAATATCGTCGGTATTGTATAAATAATGTTCGTCGTCGCCGTGGAGTCGGCAGGAAGCTGCACCTAACATTAGAATAGTTAGCGCAACTATTAAAAAAGCATGGCCCTTTAATAAATATCTCATCACGAAAAATTATAATAAATATTCTATTTAATCTATACTAGTTCCGCCTAGGCGGGAAACAATCAAATTACCGGCTCTAATCGAAGAGTGATATCGGTGGCCTTATGGAGGTCATCGAATAAACCTTTTATGATGTTTATTCGCCGATAAAATTAAAATCATTTATAACACAGTTAAAAATTAACTATATGATATAAGTCATTTTCATGCTTGTTTAGAAACAGTCTAATCTTTGGCATGAGCGAAATGCTGTAACCTATCATACTGGTTACCATTTCAATAGCCCGTGTGGTTTTTGTTTCCCGCAAAGCTGCTAAGCACTTGTTATCAGCATGATGTTTAATTAGCATGTACTTTGCAAGTATCATTAAAGTTCGCTTTGGCGCAACGTCATTATGGTTTCGGATTGCACAGCATATATAACAAGCTATGCTGCAGCGAAACGAACAATTATATTTTCAGTATATTTACCATCCGAAAATATTAGACAGGGATTAAAAAACTATCTTTACGGCACAAATCAGATTAGTCATGACAAAAATCCTCAAATTGTTAAGCTTGTTTTTACTGGCATTAATTTTTTCTTGCTGCGAGAACAATATTATCAACGACAATCCAAAATGGGCAATAGTAATCCACGGAGGAGCCGGGACAATATTAAAGAAGAACATGAGTCCCGAGGCCGAGAAAGCCTATAAAGAAAAATTAAGCGACGCCTTAAATGCGGGATGCAATATCCTCGAAGACGGCGGGACAAGCCTCGACGCAGTTACCGCCGCAATAAATGTCATGGAGGACTCTCCTCTTTTTAACGCCGGCAAGGGGGCCGTTTTTACTGCCGAGGGCAAAAACGAGATGGACGCATCGATAATGGACGGCTCAAACCTTATGGCCGGCGCAGTAGCGGGGGTAAGCACCGTTAAGAACCCCATACTTGCGGCAAGGGCCGTTATGGAAAAGTCGCCGCATGTGATGCTTGCAGGTGAAGGAGCGGACGAATTTGCCAAAAGCCACGGCCTTGAAATAGTTGACAGCTCTTATTTTTTCACCCAAAGGAGATGGGAAAGCTATAAGCGCGCCAACAAAAACAAATATGGGACCGTGGGCGCCGTAGCCCTCGACAAGGACGGGAACCTGGCAGCGGCAACCTCAACAGGCGGAATGACGAACAAGATGAAAGGCCGCATAGGCGATTCGCCGATTATTGGTGCCGGAACATACGCCGACAACAAGGGCTGTGCTGTTTCGGCAACGGGCCATGGCGAGTATTTCATGCGGAACGTTGTTGCCTACGATATTAACGCCCTCATGAAATATTCAGGTGTTTCCTTAAAAGAAGCCGCTAATTACGTGATAATGAAAAAGTTGAAAGACCAAGGCGGTGATGGTGGCATTATTGCCGTTGACCGGGCGGGAAACTTCGTCATGACTTTTAACACCACCGGCATGTACCGAGCCTATAAAAACTCGGCAGGATTTAGCGAAATCTTGATTTATAAATCTGATAACTAGTTTGTTAAATTGTATAAAATGACTTTTAACAACTTGAAAAATACTATTGAATTACAATAGGACACTATATTTTATCAACGTCTGATTATTATAAATCACCATTCCAATAATAATCCTTGCCTATCTGACAAACACCTTCCGAACCTTTAATTTTTTGTTAATAGCTAGTTTAACTATATAATATTTGTTATGGCCAGTTACGTTTATCCTGATTAATTGATTTTTCGAACTGACTGATTGCACTTTTCTTCCGAACAGGTCAAATACCTCCACATGAGCAATAGCATCCTCATCAGTTTTGTTCAGTTTTACATATATCATATTATCGTTTGCGTAAATAACTGAATTGCCCAACGGTTCATCGTCATTTATAGCCGTGATATAATTTGTGAAATGTAATCTGAACCTATCAGGGCTTTGGTATGTTGAAGCATCAAAATAATAAACGGCTTCTTTTTTAAAGTCGATAATAGTATTGGTTTTCAAATCCTCAAGCATGATATCGTAATCCTCCATATTTGCAGTTTCGTGAAGCACCAGTTTTTGGTTACCATTCTTTCCCGCTTTAAAGTAAAGATGGGCGATTCTTGTATCGCCTTCAAGACCAGGCCAACTTAATACGCTTAAGTCGATCTCATTTTCATGCAGGTACATTTCAGGTGCTTCCCCATTTGAAAACAACTTCCCGACATCGAAACCATTATCGTATTCAAAACTTGCGTCATCAGTGAAACTTATCCAGACCTCATCTTCCATATCGTCTTTTATGCACCTGACAATTGCATAAGGAGTATCGTTTAGTGTTGGTTTTTTATAGAAACCCTGATTTGAATGCACCCTTGCTGATGTTGGGATAGTAAAATACATATTATTGCTTTTTGCCCGGATAAAGAAACCTTGCCCACGCGGGATTATACCGTCCGTAAGGCTTCCCTGCCCTTGTGCATTGCGGTAAACATAATTCGTAATTGCCTGATCCCAAATCCATATACTACCTTCAATGTTTGTTGTGTCCCAACCGCTCAAATCCCAGTCGAGGGCACTTGGGAAAGGGTTTCCGACAAGGTTGTATCCGTGTGCAGAACTTGTGAAATTCAAAGTAGGGATGGAAAATACTCCATCAAGATAAACATCGCTTGAAGTAAAATTTCCGCTAAAGGTGGCAATGGTATCGGTTCCTGCCTCTACCCAAACTGCATAACCGGCGCCTGCCGGCATATATGTATCGAGCGTACTTATAAAAGTCCAGGTATCTGTAGGTTCATCATAACTTTTAAGCCAAACATCAGGATTATGGTTGAAATACAAATCGCTAGTAGTTGAGGTATCCACTGGGGATGACAAAAGGTGCCATTTGCCGGCTGTTAGGTATTGTTCAACGTTTAGATTAGCTGAACTCCTAAGAAAACCCTCGCCCATTAAGGAGGCATTGCCCGATGCAGAGGACTTAAGAGTAAGGTTCTTAGCCAGCGACAACTTAGTAAGTGTAGGGTAGTTGCTAGCCGTTGCCGAGATATTAACATCCGTCAATGCCGTTGGCAAGGTATCGTTGCCCCAGTTTGCCACAGTATACCAATCATTGCTGCTGCTACCTGTCCATGTAGCCGAGGCTGAGTTTACATTTACGTAAATATCATCAACATCTATGCCCCCGGTCCCAATTTTACTGTTTGCATGGAATCCAAAATAGTAAACAGCTGTTGACGGGGGTGTTATATCGACAGTGGCCAGCTCATAGCTCCATGAGGTAATATTGTTGTTGGACCAGATAGGTGTAAGGTTCATTGATTCAACGGAAGGATAGTCACCATATTTTACTTCCAGGGATTCACCTCCTCCAACGGTCGTATAAACAAACGCCAACTCATATGACACACCGGCTTGCATTGAAAAGCCGGGTGTAAAGAACCAGTCGTCGGAAGCCCTGTCCGAAGGAGTTCCAACCCCGGCCGATTGAGATCCAGAAAAAGAAGAGAAGATATTGCTTCCCCAGTCAGTTCCATCATTATTGGCGTCGTCTTCCTTATAGCACTGTGGCATTGCCGGAGCAGTAATCCCTTCAAAACTTTCGAAATAAGGAAGACTTACGGGGCTACATGGAGTTGAAAAGGTTTCAGGGCCGGACCATTCGCTAAAGTTTCCACTGCCGCAAGATGAGCGCACATACCAATCGTAAGTTGAACTTGCGCTCAAACCTGTAACACTGAATGGATTTGTGGTAACTCCAATAACGGAAGTTCCGGTCCCCTGGCTAAAACCTGTTGCGCCATATTCTATGTCCCAGACTGTGGCATTTCCTTTTTCAGTCCATTTGAATTTGGCCGTGGTAGCGGTAATGTTCTGTGTCCACAACGAATCGGGATAAATACCAGGGCAAGCGTTGTCTTCAAGAAGGATATCATCTATATACCAGCCTTCATCTACACCTCCAACATTGCTGGTTATATAAAACCGTATCTTAACTTTTTTATATTTATAAGTGTCGAGGGCATACACCTCTTTTTTCCACCATGTATTATCGGCAGGAGTTCCCGACCATGTTCCGTAGGAATTTTCATCAAAGCGTTGATATGCCGAATAATTAGTTGCCGAGCCTCCATAATACTTTGTGGGCAGGGTTACCCATGATGAGCCATTATCGGTAGAAATCTGGACTTTGCAAAAGTCCCCGTCGTTGTTTATCTTGGCTATATGCCAAAAACTAAGTACCGGATAACTGGCAGAGGAGAGATCAACATAAGAAGCCATCTCAAGATAATTGCTGTTTAGGTCAGAATAGTTATTATAAGCACTTTTACTGCCTCCGTGCTTTAGGCTGGTATTTGAAACAAAATCAACATCGTTTCCCGACGGGTTGACAAATTTTACGAATCCGCTCTCAAAGTCTTCCGAAACAGGCAATGTAAAAGGTACTGTGGTCGTAGTAAAGGTGTTCAGCCCTGTCCAGGAACTGTATACAGTTGGTGTTCCTCCACAGTTTTTCCTCACATACCAGTCGTAATTAGTAGATACCGTCAAACCCGTTATTGTATAAGTTGTGTCTGTAAGGCCGGTAACACTTGTTCCTGTGCCTTGGGCAAATCCTTCAGGCCCATACTCGACTTCCCAAGTAGGGCTAGAAAGTTGGTTGAGCCAAGAAACAACAGCCGTCGTTCCGCTTGGGTTGCTAACTGGTCCCTGTGGTGGGGCACAAGCAACTCCAGACTCCTCTATCTTTACATCGTCGATCAAAACGCCATATCCCCCATAGCTGGGGCCGCTTTTAAATGCAATATATGATTGGGATGTGTTGTTTGGCAAGACAATGGTATCATGAGTCCATGAAGTTTTTTTTACCTGATAGGTTTTAAGTGTAATCCACGAAGCATTTTCAGCCGCTTTATACAATACCGAGAATTCATCATAGCCGGTTGAATTACCGTCCTGGATATACCAGAAATCCAGTTGAGGGGTTGTAAGGGAACTTAAGTCGAATTTAGGCAATACCAAACTAGTCAGGGCACTGTTTTTCTGAAAGAAAGCATTATAGGTGCCCGAATGAGCACTGTTGTGTAAACCGGTAAACCCATCGTCGCCCGTAACAAACTGCCAGTCCTCGTTATAGATGTTATCATACACCTGCGACCAGCATGTTGGGATGCTACCACTGTTCTCAAAACCTTCGGTCCATGGGAAAGTACTTACAGTACAACTTGATGTAATATTTATATATGAAGTCCTAGTTAGCGTATCATTTGTGCTGCCGTCCCCAATAATGAGTGTAACCGAATAAGTACCCGGACTTGTAAATTGAACCCATGGGTTTTGGGAACTGGAGGATGTACCACCTGTATAAGTTACCGTTGAGGGACTGAACGACCAAGACCATGTGCTCGGGTTTCCATAAGAGATATCGTTAAGCTTAATGGTGACATTCACTTCCGTTTCAACAGTGTTTGCAATGAAATCGGCAGTTAGTCCGTAGGGGCCGAATTTAAACTTCGAAACTTTAGTTTTGGGAGTAGCAGCCACATATTGATTGGTATACCAAAACACCGAATCGTTGGAAGGGTCGACGGAAATATTGGAATAATCGCCCCAACGGTGTGAACTTGACTGAAGAACACTTCCGCTATAAATTGTTTCTTCGGCAATATCGAGTGTTCCGTTTGCGGCAGCATGTGCCGAAGGGCTTTGTGCTGCATATCTTATTCCCGGATATGTTGAACTCCCTGTAATGGAGTATCCCAGGGCAATGCGTTGGTTTGAATTCATACTTATACTACCAACCCATCGGTCATCGCTATCAGGTGAATAAGTTCCTTGCTGATATATTTCCCAATCTCCATCCGTTTTAATTAATTCATACCATCTTATCCCAACACCAGAACTACCATCAACATTATGGCAACAAACAATGGTTTGATAGTTGAAATTAGCAGTAGAAAAGTTTCTGTAAACAGGTTTGTTCATTATATAAGATGCAAGCCCGTCAAGGCTGTAACCTCCCGGTTGAACCGGGTCGCTGGCAGGTGTAAAACTAGCAACGTCGAGAGCCTGTATGCGGCTAAAGGTGGAATTGGAGATATTATTCCAATCCACGTCCATTTCATATATCCACAACTGATCTTTTACTCCCCATTGCGCATCGCAAATTGCCGTGAACAAAGCCGGGCTACCGGCAGCCGCAAAATCCCCTTCATTATCTATGGGGGCAGCAATGGAATAAGTAACATTTGGCCTGTCGGGATTAATAAAACCAACCATCCTAGCACTTTTGCCCAAAAGCATTTTATCCCTTTCAACGGCAAATACATCCTCTTGGTCCTGAGTATTGTTTCCAATTTTATCAATTCCTATATAATAGCCGTCGCGCCATATGCCATATTTTGGGTAATCCGGCCAATCGTCAACATCGAATGAATAGGAATACCATGCCCCCAAAGGATTGGATGTTTGAGAAACCGCCATCATAAGATAATCGTTATCACCACTTTTCGACATTTCCGTAATCAACCATCTATTGGCTTTTTCGTCATACATGACAATAGGGTCGCCATCGTTGGAAGTCGCACCGGGTAAACCGGTAAAAAGTGTGTTTAGGGCTATAGGACCGGCTTTACGGTTGCCGTTCTTGTCGTAAACCGAGAATGTGGCATTAACTGCCTGCACATAATAATTAGAATCGACGGACCCTGTGGCATCTGATGGATATCCGGCACTTTGAGCCCCTTCAAAAGTCAACAATGGGCTGTTGCTACCCCTGTTTTGAGGCATGAAATCCTGCAAAACAGGATCGCTTTCACGTTCATATTCAATATGTTCTTTCTTTTTTAGTTTCTGTTCCGAAAGTTTTCTTCTGCCTTCCTCAAGCATAAGTTGCCATTCTTTTTCCGTAACGGCTTCCATCTCACTCACCTTTGCCGACATTACAGCCTTGGATTCATAAACAAAAGTCGTACGGGCAACCTTTTTGCTTTGGGCGTTCAAAACATTTAACAGTCCTATTGCTAAAATCACAGTCAATTGTAGTCGCATCTTTTTGATGTTTTAAAAATTAAAAGTTTACATATTTAAATCATAGCGAAGCTATATCTAAAACTTCTGTTATAAAAGGGTAATCATACCAAATTGGCTAAGTAATTTCATTATTTAACACTAGGTAAAATACCTATTTTTTGTTTTCCAATATCTCTATTCTTTTCATTAGATCATTGATAGTTGATTTCTGATTTTCTATGGTTTTTGCCATTTGTTCATCCCTTATGTTTAATTCTTGTACGGCTTTTACCAACGGCACTACAAACTGAGCATAGCTCACGCTATACATTCCCAGATTATCTTTGGCTTTTTGCACACCACTGAAGTCATAACCGGATTCTTTGGCGGCTTGTTCTACCTCCTGGGCAATAAAACCAGTCATTTTAAGCTTCTCTATATCATACTTTTCAGGCCAGTCAATTTCATCTTTTGTTTTATCACCCCTTTTTATTATTTCGTTCATTTTATGAATGTCAAGATTATAAGTTACCGGTCGTAAGCGGTTTATGAAATCCAAACCGGCAACATTTTCCTGAACATTGGTTTTGATACGTTTATCGCTATATGTGCTCCATGTTACTTGTCCACCAATCCATGTAACGCTGATATTCCCTATTTCCACACGGTTACTTGTCTCACTTATTCCTCCAGAACCGACTCCCAGGCAGGTAGTATTATTTAAGTCGGACGAGGTGAAATACGCAACTTTTCCTATTGCTGTATTAAAGTTTCCTGTTGTATTACTATTCAAGGCCAAATACCCGTATGCCGTATTATTGTCTCCTGTCGTATTAGCAGTTAATGCACCATATCCGGTTGCCGTATTTTGGATTCCTGTTGTATTATTATACAAGGCTTCATAGCCGGATGCCGTATTGTCGTTTCCTGTTGTATTACGATACAACGCCAAAAATCCGTATGCCGAATTGCCGTTTCCTGTTGTATTATCAGGCAACGCACTATATCCGTATGCCGTATTAAAGCTTCCTGTTGTATTACTATACAACGCACCAGATCCCGATGCCGTATTGTCTGTTCCTGTCGTATTACTATACAATGCATCAAATCCGGATGCCGTATTGTCGGCTCCTGTCGTATTACTATATAATGCATTAATCCCGTGTGCTGTATTGTATTCTCCCGTCGTATTACTGTACAATGCATCAAATCCCGATGCTAAGTTGTATTTTCCAGTAGTATTACTATACAAAGCCTCAAATCCCAATGCTGTATTATATTTTCCAGTCGTATTTCTTCTCAATGCCTGATATCCTATGGCAATATTGCTATCTGCTTTATTATATTCGAGAGCCCTATATCCAATGGCAACATTTGCAGTTGCCGTGTCGGAAGAAGATAGGGCAAAGTTACCGATAGCAACATTATTATTTCCGGTAGTATTGGCAAAAAGAGCCGAAACCCCGTTGGCAACATTGTTTATGCCGGTAGTATTGCCTTGAAGCGAAGAATTACCACTTGCCACGTTATTTGTTCCTGTTGTATTAGCACTAAGGGCAAACTTGCCAAATGCGGTATTTAAGTTGCCTGTAGTATTTGATTGCAATGCTTTAAATCCCGCAGCCGTGTTATCTGTTCCCGTTGTATTCAACTTAAGCGCCGCATTACCAAAAGCAGTATTATTATACCCTGTAGAATTGGTAGCCAATGCTGTATTTCCCATAGCAACATTATAACTACCCGTGGTGTTTGCCTGTAAAGCAAAAGTACCGAATGCCGTATTAAAACTGGCTGTAGTGTTTGCGTTCAAAGCATGATAGCCACTTGCTGTATTAAAGCTTCCCATGGTATTATAATAAAGAGCCGAGTCACCTGTAGCAGTGTTTCCGATACCTGTTGTATTATATGCCAATGCTGCTGTACCTATGGCCGTATTGCTATAACCGCTAGTATTGAAATAGAGTGCCAAATAACCATTGGCGACATTGGAACTACCTGTTGAATTTGTGTATAATGAATTGCTTCCCGAAGCAGTATTATAATTACCGCTAGTATTGGAGAATAAGGCACCCATACCTGTGGCCGTATTTGAGTTGCCGATAGTGGTGGAGTACAAAGCATTCTTTCCCATAGCCGTATTGGAATTTCCTGTTGTGTTTTTATAAAGAGCCAAACTTCCGGTGGCCGTATTCGAATAACCGGTAGAATTAGAGAACAGCGTTTTTGAACCCAGGGCAGTGTTGGAATATAATCCTGAAGTATTTGTAATCTGGTTAAATAATGCACTATCGCCAACGGCAACAAGATGATCTCCCTTTTGACTTAGGTATAAAGCCGACTTACCGATAGCTATATTTGAATTGCCCGTTGTATTGTTTAACAAAGCCAAATAACCAATTGCCACATTAGCATCCCCACTAGTGTTGTTTTGCATGCTCGACATACCTACTGCCGTATTTTTATTGCCGCTAGTATTTGAAACTAGTACGGAAGCCCCTATACCTGTGTTATAGTTTCCAAGAGTATTACTATTTAAAGTATTGTACCCTACAGCACTATTATAAGCACCAGAGGTGTTCCATGAAAATGAGTATGTGCCCAGGCCGGTATTTCTGTTATTCGACCCATCATCACTTTGACCTGAAAGATCTCCGAGATAAATGCTTTCACCTGTTGACAGCCCGTCTGCAAGATCATTGATGGAAAAAAGCTCGGCACCGATAGTTACCCATGCTGTTCCATTATAATAATAAAAACCCTTTGTATTATCAGTTTGATAAACCATAAGCCCGGTAGCCGGGGAACTTATTGCATCCCGCTGGCTTTTTGTGAGCCTTGGGATAAGGACGCCCTTAGCCGAACTTTTAATATCAAGCATTGCCGAACTTGAAGCAGCACTACCATCAGTATTTATTGCAACCTGTGAGAAAATGGCATTCAACCCTATCGTAAGAAATGCAACAATGAGAAGAAAATGTTTCATATATTTTTATTTTTTTAATTAGATCAGTCTGCCTGAGGCAGGCAAACATACAATTGCATATTTGCCTGCTTATTCCGGCCAAATCAAATTTCCTACCTTTGATTTTCTTTATTAAATCACTGGCACAAAAGTATCTATCGACTATGGCCCTTATGTTCTCATTTCGGACATAAACCGACTCATTTCGGACATTTTCCTTTTTTTCCCATTTGCAAAGACATATTATCGAATTTTTTACTTTTGAGAAATGATAATGGCAATTAGAAATATCGTTTTTTTTATATTGGTTTTCCTGATTTTCGAAGGCTCAGCAGGCCAAAACATATCCGCCGATTTGGATACTGCTTTTAATTATGATGAGCAGTTCAAACTGGCGAAATCAATGCATAAGAAGGCTAAAGTTGCCGAAGCTGTAAATATTCATTACTCAATACTGGATTTTTTGCAAAAACATAAGGACGACACGGAAGAATATTACACCCGGCTGGCAGAAAACTACCAAAGTCTCACAAATCTTTATGTATTTGAAAATGATAGCCTCAGCTTGGTTTATGCCAACAAAGCAATAGAAGCGGCTGCAAAAACTTCTGATCTGGGTCTATTGGAACGATCTTACAGCTTTAAGTATTATAGCTTGTACAATGTGCCCGGCTCGGCCAAGCAATTAGATGCAATCGCTGATAAATGCATTGAATATTCGTTGATAGTCGGCAGCAAGGAGATGTTGGGAGAGGCATATATGCACAAATGCAATGCCCTGGTAGAACTAAACAGAATTGAAGAAGGAAACGACTACTGCAAAAAGGCAGAAGCAATTTTTATGGATATAGAAAGTGGATATTTCCTGTCGGCCGTACTTGGCAATATTGCCAATGTGTTCGTGAAATCGAATCAGCCGGAGAAGGCCCTTTACTATCATTTGAAGTCGTACAACATCTCTAAAAATCTTGATAATTTGACTTATTTGCTCAGCGACGTACAAAACCTGGCACAAGATTATTATAATATCGGGGATTATAAAAAATCATCGGAATTTTATAAGATACTGACCGATAGCATGGAGGTTAGTTATGAGACCAAGCTTGACGAGAGGTTCACCGATTCGGAGGCCAAATTCAATGCCGAGCAAAAAGATAAAGAGATAGCATTGCAAAAACTTGAGATTGCGGAACGTAAAAAAGCAAGGGACAGGATAATCTTCGGTGGCGTAATAGTCTTGTTGTTGGTAGTTGGGTTTTTTCAATGGTATTTGCTGAAACATAGGAAGAAAAAGCAGCAAGCCGAACAGGAACTGCGCAAAGAGCAGGAACTCAATGATTTGCGCAAGCGTTTCCTTGAAAATATAGCCCATGAAATACGAACTCCGATAACAATAATCAACGGGCATCTGGAATTGGCAATGGAAGCCGTAGAAAAAAACAGCAGGCTTTCAAGGCATATAAAAACCGCTATCAACAATAGCGGAAAAATTCTTGACAACGCCAACGAAATACTTGAACTTCTGAAACTGGAAAACGACAACCCACCCTTGACAAAATCAGAAATCATTTTGGATTCGTTTTTTAAAAGAATTTTCTTCTCTTTTGAATCCCTTGCCGAACTCAAGAAAATCAAACTCGAATATATTTCAGAACTAAAGCCTGAAATGGCAATTAATTCCGATAAGGAAAGGATAGAGAAAATATTGAACAATTTCATGTCGAATGCCATAAAGTTTTCCCCCAGCAACGCCAAAATAGTTTTTGAGGCCGCTGCCGCTAACGGTGCCGTTACAGTTAAGGTAACTGATTTCGGCCCCGGAATTTCCGTTAGCGATCAACAAAAGGTTTTCGACAGGTTCTATCAGGCCTCGAACACGACCAATATCGGGGGTATGGGTATAGGCCTATCCCTGGCCAACGAACTGGCCAACTCTTTGGGAGCAAGTCTTTCGATAGACAGCAAAATAGGAAAAGGTTCCACATTTATCTTTAAGCTGAAAGCAGGGATATATTTTGCAACACCAGATTCTCAAACAAGTGATTTAAGGGATGAAAATGTTTCAAAAAAGACAATTTCAATAAATCCCCATGACAAAACAAAAATATTGATTGTAGAGGATAACCCGGAGATGAATGATTATCTTACTGAAATCCTAAGCGAACAATATAGTTGCGATGTGGCTTTCGACGGTATTGAAGGATTACAAAAAGTGCAAACAAAAAAATATGCTTTGATAATCTCCGATGTGATGATGCCACATCTAAACGGATACGAACTGAAACAAAAGATAAACAATATCGACAATTGTAAAAATATTCCTTTCGTGTTTCTAACTGCCAAGGTGCAACTTGAAGGCAGAATAGAGGGATATGATCTGGGCATTGATGATTATATCACAAAACCGTTTGCAAAAGAGGAACTAATGGCTCGTGTTTCAGCACTGCTGCACAACAAAAAAGAGCGTGACAAATGGGCAATGGAAAACCCTGATTTTGTTGAAGACAACAAAAACGAGGAAGATATATTATTAGGTAAAATAAAAACCGCCATAAGGGAAAATATTTCCGACGAGGATTTCAAAGTTCCCGATCTTGCAAAAAAAGTGGCTTATAGTTCCAGACAGTTGAGCAGACTAACGAAGAAATCAAGCGGATTGACACCCTTGCAGTTTATTTTGGAAATGCGGCTACAAAAAGCCTATACCTATCTTTCGGAAAAAAGATTTGCCACAATTGCCGAAGTGAGAAATAAGGTAGGAATGCCCGGTGCGGCTCATTTCAACAAGAAATTCACTGAGCGTTTCGGCATAAGGCCAACTGATGTGCTGAACAAAAATTAAATCAATGCACGCCAAAAGCGAACAAAACTGTTATTGATAACGATATGCATTTCTAAGCCAAATATCACATTACAGATTTTGACTATAAGTATATCTATTTATTGATCAACGACTCCATTTTATTCAACCGTAGCGACAACTCCTTAATCATTTTATCTTGATTATCAATATGTTGCTGTTGTGATTGGAGTTTTTGCTCCAATTCCTGTTTTTGCGCGGCAAGTTCTTGTACCGACTTAACCAGAGGCACTACGAATTCGGCATAAGCCAGGCTATAGTAGCCATTGTCATTTTCAGGGCGATGGACTCCATCGAAATCAAAACCAAGTTCATTTGCAACTTGTTCAACCTCCTGAGCAATGAACCCGGTATGAACCACAGACTCCACAACTGCCTTCTCAGAGGCAGTATGCATTTCTTCAGCATTTTCTGAACCGCTAATCATGTTTATTGCATCAATATCCCAATTATAGGTTACAGGACGCAACTCCATTATGAAGTCTATGCCTGGAACATTTTCCCTTATATTTTTCTTAAAACGGCCATCGGAGGTTGAGGACCATGTGGTAGCGCCTCCGATCCAACTAACATAAGCATCCCCTATTCGCGCCATATTGCTCGAAGTAACCTGTGCGTTATAACCTATGGCTGTTGAGTTTGAGTATGAAGTACCCGACTGAAGGGCATAATAGCCAAGGGCTGTATTAGTATTTCCGGTGGTATTCGATGCGAGTGCATAATAACCAAGGGCAGTATTTTTAATTCCTGAATTATTTGAAAACAGTGCATGTACACCAAAAGCACTATTATAATAACCATCTAGATTATTGTAAAGAGCTGAAACTCCGGTGGCAGTGTTATGATAGCCGCTTGTATTTTTATTCATGGCATTTGAACCATTTGCCGTATTCCAATATCCTGTGGTATTGTTTTGCATAGAAACATCACCAATACTCGTATTATGATAACCTGTAGTAGTATTATACATAGAATTATAGCCAACTGAAGTATTGTTATAACCTGTAGTGTTTGAATACATTGCTTTAGATCCAACTGCCGTGTTTTGAGTGGCCTGTGTCCCGGAAGCTCCAGAGCCGTTATTATAAAGTGCTGAGTCGCCTATGGCAACAAGATTAGATTTTGTTGTGTTTGAATATAATGATTTAACACCTATGCCTATGTTGGAATGTCCGGTAGTGTTGTTATAAAGTGTACGATCACCATTTGCCGTATTAAAAAAACCTGTAGTGTTGGAATAAAGCGACTTCAGGCCAACAGAAGTGTTGGAATTTCCTGTGGTGTTAGAATAAAGGACTTTTGACCCAATGGCAGTATTACTATGACCGGTATTATTGTATAGAGCAGAATCACCTATTGCCACTAGGTTGCTTGTAGTGGTATTGTTAAACAATGCATTCATACCAATTGCGACATTACTATGACCTGTCGTGTTATATTTAAGGGCTGCATAGCCAAATCCAGAATTAAAATTGCCCGTTGTGTTTGCCTGAAGTGTGTTCGCACCAAATGAAACATTATAATTTCCCGAGATATTTGCCTTAAGGGAGTTGTACCCGACGGATGAGTTGCTAGTTCCAGTAGTATTTCCCAAAAGTGAATTAACTCCTTCAGCAGTATTGTAATTTCCAGTGGTATTTGCTTTTAAGGCTTCTGAACCTATTGCCGTGTTTTTATATCCTGATGTGTTTCCGTACAACGAAGAGTAACCTATTGACGTATTATTATTTCCTGTTGTGTTCGAACGCATTGCGGAACTACCAATAGCCGTATTTGAACTGCTTGATACATTTGATCTCAAAGAATTGTGACCTAAAGCCGTATTATAATTACCGGTAGTGTTCAAAGCCAAGGAGGAATCTCCAACTGCAGTATTATAGTACCCTTGAGTATTTGAATACAAACTTGAATTTCCTGCAGCCGTATTGTTGTGCCCAATGGTATTTGAATAGAGGCTTGCATATCCTGTGGCAGTATTATTATATCCTCCGGTATTTGAATTAAGGCTTATAGTTCCACCGGCTGTATTGTTATATCCACCTGTATTTGAGTTCAGGCTTGCATATCCCATGGCAGTATTGTTGTTCCCGCCAAGGTTGAAAGCCAAGGAAGAATAACCTATTGCGGTATTATTAGCCCCTTGTGTGTTCTTGGAAAGCGATTTGTAACCGTAAGCGGAATTTGACGAACCGCTGGTGTTGGAAAACAGTGTTTCATATCCAACTGCCGTATTGGCGTTAGCCGTTGAATTATTAAACAATGACTTCGAACCGATAGCCACATTGTACGTGCCAGCATTGTGATATAATGCAGAGTCGCCAATTGCGATAAGATTGCTTCCCGTTTGATTTCCAAACAATGCATCCACGCCAATACTTATATTATTATTGCCACTAGTATTTAAATATAACGAATTTGCACCAATAGAAATATTATTTTTCCCTGTAGTACTTGATATTAGCGTGCCTGAACCTGCAGCAACATTATTGCTTCCGCTAGTGTTTGAATATAATGCCAATCTCCCTAGGGCAGTATTGCTGCTTCCGGTGGTGTTGGAATAAAGAGCCCTGTCACCTTCTGATGTATTATTGTTGCCTGTAAGGTTATTTTTCTGTGATTCAAAACCGATTGCTGTATTATAACTTCCTAAAGTATTTTTATACAAGGCTTTTGAACCAACGCCCGTATTATTTACCCCATCGGAGGATGTTGCCGAACTGCTGCCGTTATTATACAATGCTGAATCTCCTATTGCCACTATATGGCTTTTGTCTGTTGCCATATATGCAGCCCCATTCCCAATTGCAACATTACTTATCCCGGAAGTGTTCTTATATAAACCATCATAACCAATTGCTATGTTTAATAAACCCGAGCTGTTGGAATATGCCGCATTTATGCCGATGGCCAGGTTGTAATTCCCGGTTTTGTTCGACGAAAGGGAAGAATTCCCAATTGCTGTATTATTACTGCCGATGGAATCAGAGAAGAGAGAATAACCCCCAATTGCGGTATTGTTGTTTCCGCTAGTGTTTTTTTCCAATGAATATACACCTATTGCGGTATTATAATTTCCACTGGTGTTTTCAAATAACGCATTTCCTCCAAATGCGATATTGGAATTGCCTGTGGTGTTATTATATAGGGCTTGATATCCTAAAGCACTATTGCTGCCACCAATTGTATTTGAATAAAGGGCTTGTTGCCCAAAGGCATTATTGGAGCTGCCGGTTGTATTGGAATAAAGAGCATTATAACCAATAGAATTATTGCTTGAACCAGAAGTGTTATGCCTTAGCGAACTGTTTCCAATAGCAAGGTTGTTATTTGATGTTGTATTGGAAAACAATGCCGAATCGCCAATTGCAATACTATTGTTGCCAGTTGTATTATTGTCTAAGGCCCACGGGCCGACAGCAATATTCTTGTAACCAATTGTATTGCTCTCCAATGCCAAAGAACCTAAGGCAGTATTGTCATATCCGGTAGTATTGCCGGAAAGGGTCGAATATCCAAATGAAACATTATTATTTCCCGAGACATTTTGCTTCATGTTGTTATAACCTAGCGCAGTATTATTGTAGCCCGTGGTATTAGCTGATAAAGTGGATTCCCCAATCCCAATATTACCGGATCCGCTCGTATTTGAATTAAGTGCTGAAATACCTATTGCAACATTTGATGACCCTGTTGTATTATCATACAAAGTATTACTGCCTATTGCTATATTGTTAACACTTAGAGTATCGGAGTATAATGAATTCATGCCTATCGCGATATTGTCATGCCCGTTTTTATTTGAGCGCAAAGAACTTACCCCTAATGCGCAATTATTATAACCAGCTAAATTATTTACTATTGACTGAGAACCAACAGCTACATTTGAATAACCGGTTCCGTTGGATCTCAAAGCAGAATATCCTAAGCCGGTATTATGATAACCGTTGGTATTATATTTGCCTGCTTCATTACCGATAAAAACGTTATATCTATAATTCAAGTCATCATTTTCGCCGGCACCGCTTCCCAGAAAGACGCTGTTGCCACCAGTCCTGCCGTCACTTAAGTCGTTTATGGAAACAGCCTCAGCACCTACAACTTTCCAGTCCGTCCCATTATAAAAATAAAAACCAGGGGTATTGTCGGTTTGGTATATCATTAAACCAGTTGCGGGTGAACTAATGGCATCGCGCTGAGTTTTGGTCATGCGAGGTATTAGAACACCTTTTGTTGTTGAACTAACATCGAGCATAGAAGTACTGTTTGCGGCACTGCCACTTGTGTTTATCGCAACCTGGGCGTCAAGCAAGCCGCTCAATAAAACTAACAAAGCAAGCAATAGCATATTTCGTTTCATGATATTAATTTTTTAATTTTTCGTTTTAAAAAGCCCCCAGCCCCGATAGCCGGCGCAAGCCGGCATCTCGGGGAAGACCAAATTTCCTACCTTTTGATTTTATTTAAACTCGAGGGCTCATCTGATAATATTATATTTCTCAAAGCCCAATTGATGGACTTATACATTTTCGATCTCTTATCGTTGTTTTCTAAGCGCTTTTTATTGTTCCCGACAAGGCTCAAGGCGTTAGCCACCTCGTTTCCAAGCTTGACCGTAAGCATGTTGTTTGTTTCGAGCTTGTTGATGGCCTTGATTATCTTTTTGCTAGAAATCTTGTTCTCAGGCTCCTTACCTTCGAGGTTCGAATATATTTTAAAGAGGATCATATTGAGGATGCCCTGGTGGATATAGTTTAGGTCGTCTGGCTTGAGCCAATTGTAATTCCTGAGATATCGCCAATATTCTGCCGAAAAAACATTATTGAAATACCATTGGTCGATCAACTTTTCGTTTTGCCGCAGATATTCATAAAAAAGATCTATATCATAAATCACCTCTTGCACCTCCGAACGGGAGTAATGAAGTATGTTGTTTACGATTCGCTGAAGCATGATAAAATATTTTCAACAAATCTATTTGCGAAAATCAAACCATGAAAGAGGGATTTGCCCAAAATCCATTGTGCATAATACTGATTTATAATTAGGCAGATTGCGTAGAAACCGGTTCTGTCGAGCGATAAGCCTGCTGTTTCCGGATAAGCAATGCCCCCGAGTAGGCAACGCCTGCCGGGAGGTTTAAGGAAACAAGCTTCCTCGGATGAATAATTTATTTGTTAAGAATATTAGAGGGGTTTTTAATTTACAACTCACACAATAAGTTCGATACCTGCAAAAAACCCACTTCCGGGCTTGCTTTTCATGCTGCATTTCCCACCTATCGAGCTTATCCTGCCCAAAGTGTTCTCCAGCCCCATCCCCTTATTTCCAGACTTCATCACCTTCTCATAATCGAAACCTCTGCCGTTGTCGTAATAGCTGATAAACATCTTATCTGATTTCTGAACCAACGATATTTTTATCTCGCTTGCCGAGGCATGCTTTAAGGTGTTGTTGATCATTTCGGTAAGTATGCGATACAAATTCATTTCGAGGCTGTTTGGATAATGCTTTTTGATGTTTTTTGCGATAATCTCAATTTTAATCTGTGATGTGGCGTTTATCTTGTCGGCAAAAGAGCACAAAGCCGTTTCAAGCCCGTTGTTCTTAAGGGCGGCTGGCATTATGTTGTTCGAGATATTTCGAGCATTTGTTATGGCCTCGTCGAGCATCTTGTTGCTTTGCCGGATAATTTTATTGCGCTCAGCCCTATTCTCTGTTCCTTCTATTTCATTTATATAAAGTTTTAAAGCTGAGAGCAAGACCCCGAGCCCGTCGTGCAGATCCTCGGCAAAGCGTTTGCGCTCCTTGTATTCGGTTTCTATGGAGATATCGAGGACCTTGCGCTCGTTTTGTTGCTGCAACCTTCTCCTCTCGGCCATTTGCTTGTTCTTGAACGAACGATAAGAAATTATCACCACCGCTATAACCAACAACAGTATTACTATTATGGAGCCGGCCACAAATTTAGTAATCATGGAGTTCTCGGATTGCAGTTTTGTTTTTTCGTTTAAAAAGGCAATCTTTTTTTCTTTTTCCTGGGTTTGATACTTTGCTTCCATTTCGGCGATGCGCTCGTCGCTTTCTGCGCTAAAAATACTATCGCGTACTTTACTGCTCTTATAAAAATGCTCGTAGGCCAGCTTATAATTGTTCGTCTTCAAATAAACATCAGCCAGTTTCTCGTGCGCCAGCATGACAAATCTCGAGGTGCCGGTCTCCCGGGCCAGGCCCAAGCTCTTTTTAAGGTATTCTTCCGATTTGTTAAACTCTCCTTGCTTGAGATATAGCTGGCCGATCATATAATTGCAGTTTATCAAGCCATCAGCCGACTTAAGCTTGGCACTTATGTTAATTGCTTTTTTATAATAAAACAAAGCCGAATCGGCTTTGTTTGTCTCCCTCATAACATCGCCCATATTAACATAATTGTTGATGAGCTCATGTTCAAAATTTTCGGCCTCGTTGATTTTTAAGCACTTATAAAAATAGTAATATGCGCTGTCGTAATCAGGGATAGAAAAATATATGGACCCCAAATTATTCAAGCTTTGCGTGATCGCCGGTTTCTCGCCAACCTCCAGGGCGATATCCAAGGCCTCATACAAATATTCCAAGGCCTTCGGGTAGTTGAGCAAGTCCTTATATGCTGCCCCGATATTGCTGATACAAACAGAGACCCCTCCCCGGAAACCTATTTCTCTTGCCAATTTAAGTGATCTTAGGTAATACTCGATCGATTTGTCATACTGAGCTTGGTAATAATATATATTGCCAACATTGGCATAAACGGCCAAGACCCTTCTTTTATATCTCTTGTTATCAGGCTCTTTCGACAATAGCATATTGCCTTTCCCCAAGGCTTTCTGCAAATTCGATATGGCTTCGGGATAGTTCCCTAGCACTATATAGCAAACTCCCAAAGTATTATAGGAATTAACAATCTCAAGGCCATTTTCCGCATCTATGGATCTTTTAAGTCCTTTGTTAGCATATACTATGGCAGTATCAGTGTTGAAATACATATATTCCCACGCAAGGTCCAATGCATTAGAGATGTATGCGCTATCACTTTTTGAGGAATTAAATACTACTTTTAAGCTGTCGGTATTGTTGTTTTGCGATAACAGGGACGTGCTTGGCATTAATAAAATGGCAAATAAAATCTTGGTATGCTTTTTCATCTCTTCATATTTATGATATTATAGAATCATTGTTGATAAACACAAGGCATTATGCAAGTCAGCGCTTTAGTGCGTTGCGGCAGAAATTACGGATCGGCGCATCTTCAGCGTCATTGTTTCCAGCAAAAGGCTTAATACTTCCGGGGCAAAAAGCAAGAAAGAAACATAAGCACGATATTTTATACATAATATTATGCGCTTATTGAGATCAACTTGTTTTTAATGGCATAAATTAACAGGCTCACTATGTTCTTGGAGCCGGTTTTAGAAATCAGGTTGTTTTTGTGTGTGTCAACGGTCCTGATACTGATAAAAAGCCTTTCGGCTATCTCGGTATTTGTATGGCCTTCGCTTATCAGCTGCAAAATCTCCATCTCGCGCTTTGTCAATCGCAACTCCTCGTTATTGTCTGTTTGACCTAGATATTTTTTCGTGAAAAAAGGGAGAAGCTCAGGTGAAAAATAATTTTGCCCACGGCTCACGAGCTTTATAGCCCCAAACAGGGTTTCTTTATCTATGTTCTTCAATAAAAACCCCTTGGCCCCGGCATTTAATATCTGATGCAAAAATTCCTCTTCACCGAAAGTCGATAAAACGAGCACGTTCAGCCTTGAGTTTTTCAGGAGGGCTTTTTCCGTTGTCTCGATGCCGTTGAGCCCATTCATTTTAATATCCATCAAGACAATATCGAAAACAGTGTCATCCATCATTTCCAGAAACTCTTCCCCGCTGCCTGCCTCGCCGACAATTTCAAATTCCTTGTTCTTGCTAAACACAAGCTTTAATCCATTGCGGAATATTTCGTGGTCGTCAACTATGAAAATCTTGATGGTATCTAGCATTATTTCCATTCTTTTGAACTCTAAAAGTATAAAAAACAATTATTGAAAAACCAAAATATGATTACTATCATATATATTAAGAGAAAATAGAAATGATAAAATATTCGATGGTTAGAAATGTATAAAACCACATAGCCCAACAAATTGTTAATAACAAGAATGTTAAACACATCCGGGAAACTTACGTTAATTATACTCAATTATGAAGGCCTTTGATTTATTGCATTGCTAACCAATTCCCCACATCTTATATCATAATTTCCTGAATTAACATATATTTTCCCGATAATGGAAAATAATAAATAACAAGGCAACTGTATTTATCTGAAAATGAATAGTATATTTGTATGGAATAATTATTGCGATTTGTTTTTCCTAATTAAAATTGTCGTCATGAAAAAACCACTCCTTATTATTGGGCTGCTTATTTTTGGAACAGCTTTGCTGTTCGAGGGCTGCCGGACCAAACCGGGCTCAAATCCCGAAAGCCCGAAAACCATGAACGATTTAATTGTTAGCGCCAACTTCGATTGGTCAACGACAAAAACGATACAGGTTTATATCACGTTGCCCGAAGAGAGGCCCGGGGACATGATCAAGATATTCTCAATTGACGGAGCCCAGCTGTTTTATGCCGGTTATGGCGATAAAATATCAAATGTTATAAACACGACGATAACCCTTGCCAGCAGGCACGAAATGGTAAAGCTGATGTACGGGAACGACAATCGCTATAAAGAGGTTATTGTTAGCGCTGGCGATGAAATAGCTTATAATTACAACGATTTCAAGAGCGAGCCCACCGACGACGATTGCGATTTGTCGGGGTTCAGCACTTTCAGCCAGGGCGGATGGGGATCCAAAGCCCATGGCAATAATCCCGGTGCCGTTCGCGACGCCCACTGGGAAGAGGTTTTCCCGAACGGGCTAACCGCCGGCGACCCTTCTCATTATACTATTCACCTTTCTTCGTCGGAAGCCGCAAGGGACTTTTTGCCCGGCGGAGGAAAATCCAAGGAGCTCTCCAAGAGCTATACCGACCCTAAAAGCAAACAAAAAATCGCGGGCAACTGGGGCGGCCAAATTGTGGCGGCAATCATGAATGTTGAATATGACAGAAAAGGGTTTATGGGAACCAACAGCCTCGAACTGGGCCAATTAGTTTTCAAGGAAGGTGAGTTCGAGGACCTCTCAGTTGACGAGTTCCTTGTTATCGCAAACAAAGCCCTTGGTGGCGGCGGCCTATCGGGATATTCAATCAACGACATTCAAAATGCAGCGGAGATAATAAACCTCAATTTTGAGAATGATGACGACAAATCGCCCAGCGACGGAGGCGACAACGACTATTTAACATGTCCCGAGAGCGGCAGCGGAACATCATGCGGGTGCAAAAAAGGCCTTAGAACGCTAACCATGACTTTTAACGGGAACTCTGCAGCGTTAGTTACCGTTAAGGAGAAAAAAGGGAACCGCACGATTTTCAACGAAAACCTGAACCCGGGCGACAACTTCAATTTCCACGGCACCGGTAGCGACAATAAAATGGACAAGACTATTTACTTCTATATCGATGGAAACTTGAACATCTCCATGCACACATCATGTTCTGTTGACATATTTAAAGGAGATAATTATGGTGATTTTATAGTTGTTGACGGAACCAGTAAGGACGAACTTCATTTATGCGAAGGCTCTTCCTCGGCTTGTGGCTGCGAAAAAGGACTCAGGTATTTACGCTTGCGATACGACGGGTCGGCAACAGCACACATAGTGGTCAAAGAAAAAAAGAAAAACCATAAAGTATTTGACGGCGACATCGATGCTGACGACTGGTTCAGCTTTACCGGATCGAGCAAAAACGGGAAGTTCAAAGGAAATGAGATACGTATTTATGTTGACGACGCCTTAAACACAAGCATACATACGAGCTGTTCGCAGGATATCGAAGTTGGCGATACCTATGGTGATTTTACTATTCTTGCCGGAAGCAGCAATAAGAACCTGCCGCTTTGCGGTACGGCTTCCGGCGGCGGCGGCCAGGGAGGCATAGGCGGGGGCGGATCCACCACCACCAACCTGAACGGCACCCTTGCCTACGAGGATCTATGGCCCGGAAAAGGCGATTACGATTTTAACGACCTTGTCATCAACTACGAGTTTGCCGTTACCAAGGATGATCAGGAAAGAGTCCAAAATATAAGCGCAACATTCATTATCTATGCTTATGGAGCCTCATTCCACAATGGCTTCGGATTTGAATTCCCAAGCATTGCCCCCAATAAAGTAATAAGGGCAACGGGTTACGATATAGTATATACAAACATCTTCGATTTGGCATCGAACGGTCTTGAGAACAATCAATCGAATGCAAGCTTTATTGTTTACGACGACAGCTGGAGGATAATGCCGCCCATAGATCCCGCAATCGGCGTAAATACCGAGCAAGACAAGGCTTATGTTACTCCTGATACCTTAACTATGCAAATAGTGTTCTATGAGAACGGCTCCTTCGCTCCCGGCGGACCTGTAACTTATACCGAACTGGATATCGGCAATTTCAACCCCTTCATTGTTGTTGACAAAGATCGTTCAGTAGAGGTACACCTTCCTGACTATAGTCCGACGGATCTTGCCGATCAATCGTATTTCGGCACTTATGAAGACAATAGCATTCCTGCCGACGGCAGATATTACAAAACCTCAAATAATTTACCATGGTGCATAAAAATTCCTGAGGTTTTTGAATATCCTGTTGAGAAACAAGATGTTACCGGGGCATATAACCATTTTGCCGAATGGGCCGAAAGTGATGGCGCCCTTTATCCGGATTGGTACCAAAACACATCCGGATACAGGAACAGCAGCGCTATATATCAGAAACCTGCAAGGTGACCGTATTGGATTTAAATGAAAAACAGAAACGCCAGCCGCTAAAACAGATGGCGTTTCTTTAACAAATAGTGTTTCCTAATATTCATTTATCAACAAAAAAATGTATATTAGTACTTCTTTATAAAACATGATTAGCAGCAAGCCATATATTAAACTAATGATGCTTGTTATATTTCTGGCTAGTTGTCAATACGCTGACACACAGAATATAGCAACCAGGCAAACCCCTGTTGCGACAAAAGGGCAAATAAACCTCCAAAACTGGGATTTTAATGTTGACGGCAGGGTCCCCCTGTATGGCGAATGGGAATTTTACTGGAACGATCTGTTAAGCCCTGAGGATTTTCCGACAAATATAAAACCCTCATACCCTTTTTTCCCGACCATCTGGAATAAATTAAAAAACGACACATTAAACTATTCGGCTTTCGGATATGCCACTTATCGCCTAAAGATTATCCACTGTCCGACAGAAGAGGTAAACGCACTTGAAATACCATCATATTATAGTGCATATAAACTTTGGTTAAACGGGAAGGTTTTTGCAAAAAACGGCAAAGTTGGAAAGGATAAGAAAACCATGGAGCCTTATTGGCTGCCGCTTACCAAATCCGTTAACACCAAGAGCGACACCATTGAGCTTATATTGCAGGTTTCCAATTTCAATCATAGCAAGGGGGGTGTTTCCTTGCCAATAACAATTGGCAAGGCCGATAAACTGTTCTCCTCAAGGGAAAAAGAGCTGGGCGTAAACCTATTGCTAACGGGCGCCTTGATCATGGGCGGCCTTTTTTTCCTGGGCTTGTTCCTTTTCGGCCGTCAGAACAAGGCCGTACTGTATTTTTCATTGTTCTGCATCACATATAGCTACCGGATAATTGGCGCAGACATGTACTTCTTGCACAGCATTTTGCCTGCAATAAACTGGGAGATAACAACCCGTTTGGAATATCTCACCCTCTTTTTGAGCGTTTTCCTCTTTATGCGGTTTCTGGAAATAGTTTACCCTTTGGAAACCAATAAAATAATGGCCAACTTCCTTAAGGCCGCAACATTAATATTAGTTGTTATCACTCTGTTTACGCCTTCTTATATATTCACTTTAAGCGTTGAGCCATTCCTGATAACTCTGCTGATTTATGTTATATACGGAACGTTTATAATAGTTAATGCGGCACGCAGAAAGAGAGAGGGCTCGCAATATGCCGTTATAAGCTTCTTGTTCCTGTTTGTCGTTATCTGCCTTCAAGTACTCAACTATCTTGGCTTTATGCCGCACCTGCCTTATGTTTACTTTGTCGGCTACATCTTGTTTTTCTTCTTTCAATCATTAATATTGTCATATCGCTTTGCTTCATTCTTCAAAAAAGCAAAGGCAAAAGCCGAATTGGGCGCAAAGGCAAAAGCCGATTTCATGGCCACCATGAGCCACGAGATAAGGACTCCCATGAACGGGGTAATAGGCATGACGGGGCTGTTGCAACAAACCGAGCTCACAAAAGAACAACACGAATATGTTGAGACCATTAGGGTTAGCGGCGACAACCTGCTTACCGTGATCAACGACATACTTGATTTCTCAAAGATCGAACAAGGAAAAATGGAGCTCGAAATGCATGGTTTCGACTTGTTCAACTGCGTGGAGGAGGTTTTTACCATGCTAAGCACTTCTGCCGCCAAGAAAAAGCTCGAGCTCTTGTTTCACAAGGAAGCCGACGTCCCAAGATTTATCGTTAACGATGAAAAAAGATTGAAACAAATTTTGGTCAACCTGATTAACAACGCGATAAAATTCACCTTGAAAGGCGAAATAGTCCTGAACATTTCCGTTAGCAGGACAGAAGATAAAAACGTTGAGCTGTTGTTCTCCGTCAAGGATACCGGTATTGGTATCCCCAAGGAAAAAATAAGCGAGCTGTTTCAATCATTCACCCAAGTGGATTCGTCGATAGCAAGGCGCTTTGAGGGCACAGGCCTCGGGTTGGCAATATCCAAACAACTGGTGAACTTAATGAAAGGCGAGATTTGGGCCGAATCGGAAGTAAACAAAGGCTCTGTGTTCTCCTTCACTATTTTAGCGGGGAAAGGCACTATTACCGGTGATGACATGCTTCATCCCGACAAGACAACTCTCAAAGGGCAAAAAGCCATCATACTGGACGACAACCACACCAACTTAAAAATACTTTCGGCCCAACCTGAGAACTGGGGCATCGAAGTGAGGATGGGCAGCAAATATGAGCAAGCGAATTTTGAAGGGACCAAGGTCTTAATTGCCGAAGACAACCTTATAAACCAGAAAGTTACTTGTAGCCTGCTTAAAAATTTCGGAATAGATCCCGACATAGCCGTAAACGGGCTAAAAGCCCTGGAGGCTTGCAAGCAAAACGATTACGATCTAGTCTTGATGGATGTCCAAATGCCTGAAATGGACGGCTTGGAAGCCACTGAAAAAATATTGGCCCATTGCAAGAAAAACAACAAGAAAGCACCCGTCATCCTTGCCATGACCGCAAATGTCTTAGGCGATTCTAGAAACGACTGCATAAGATCGGGGATGAAGGGTTTTATATCAAAGCCTGTTTCGCCAAAAGAGCTTGAGGACAATTTAAAGCAATGGCTAAGCGATTTCATAAAACAGTAAGCTTTTAAAACCCTAACTGGAAACCAGGGCTTTAAGTTTTCGAAGCCGGAAAACTCTATTATTAGAAAAAACGTATTTTTGACACCCGGGCAATCATGTTGTTTGTCAGTTAATTATAAAACCATGAAATATCTATTTAAAATCACTGTCCTTGCTATGCTCTCTTTGTCGTTGGCTTTTGCTTCATGTAAAGAAAAGAATGGAAACTCGCAAACCTATGGTATTCCAACAACGATTATCTTAACCAGCAGTTCGCTCGCAGGCCATAGCACCTCCCACAAGGAATTGACAGACAGCTTGGCCCTAACACCCTATAATATCAACGGTCAGGCATTGTCCCTATTGTTTGCCACTGCATCGGAAGATGATGAGGGATTGGTTATTTTTGGCGACTTCCGACCCGATATCGCCCCGAGCAACTCAACTTTGTACCCTTTTGATTTCGCCGATCAATTAGTGGTCAACAGTGCAGTGATATTAAAGCCCGGCTATGTTGGCGGCAATGTTGAGCACATGGTAGATATGTTCGGCTATATCGATATTTATGTAACTGTTGACATGGCTGACCGACGGTTCAGGTTGGCACTCAGCGATTATGATATAGGTAGCGACACTTATATCCGCGGTGATGTTTTATTGGAAGATACAATAAGCGGCGACCTAAGGTTTTACGACCTTGACAATTATGTGTTTTCAACTGCCCGCCCCAACAACCCATGTACAATTGAAGAAATAAGGGATTTTTTGGATCCCATAAGGCCCAATATGGTTTATTATCCCTTGAACGTCTTTCTGGATCCGAATATATACCTTGATGCCAACGAGCTGCAAACAGCATCCTCTATCGATGTTGTAGTAGATTTCTTTGTCGAGGATTTTGTGATCCTGGAAAATCAGACTTCTACGCAAGATATTAGCGATTCCGCACTAATAAACAGCTTTAACATTACTCAAAACATTGTCGGTTTCGGCAACTCAGGCTTAACTGCTGCGGCAACGGTGGTCATTAATCAGTAATATTTTGAAATATCCGGTACAAGCCCAATATTCTCAGATAATTATAAGATAAAGCAATTGTTCCAACAGCAGTATATCTAGAAATCGGGGACGGTAAAAGGAAAAAGGATTAATCACATCAACAATTAAAAAATCTCATTTTGCGCTTAGTGCCAAGGCACATTTCACACCGTCGGCGGCACTCGAGATAATTCCTCCTGTATAACCGCTGCCCTCGCCAACGAAAAAAAGGTTTTCAAAGCCCTCAACCCTGCCCTCCTTGTTCCTAACAACCTGTATGGGCGATGACGTCTTGCTCTCGAGCCCCATCAGCGTCCCCTGCTCAAACCCTTTCAACTTGCGGCTAAAATCCTTCAATCCTTCAATAAGGGTCTCGCTTATGAAACTTGGAACCATATTATAAAGGGCAGCCTGCTGCAAGCCAAGGGGATAGCTGCTCACGGGCAGGCTTGCCGAGGCTTTTTGCTTCATATAATCCTTTGCCCTGTTTGCCGGGATAACATAATTGTCTTCAAATTTAAAGAAGCTTTCTTCCAGCTTATCCATCCAATCGAGTATTTCCAGAGGGCTGCATTTATGCCCGGTCAGCATATCGGGATGTACACCGACTACGCATCCGGCATTTGAATAAAGGCCGTTTCGATTATAATAGCTCATGCCGTTAACAACGCTTTTTTGCTCATAAGCCGCCGAGGGTACAACTTTTCCGCCAGGGCACATGCAAAAAGTATAAACAGGAAGTCCTGATTTTGTTTTCGACGACAACCTATATTCGGCTGCTTTCACGCCCTCGAGCTTTTCGACGCCCCATTGCCCGCGGTTGATCAATTTTTGTTCGTGCTCTATGCGATGCCCTATGGCAAAATTCTTGGTTTTAAAGCGGACTCCCCTGTTTATGAGCATCCTATAAGTATCATAAGCCGAATGACCCGTGGCCAAAATCATATAATCGGCCTCCAGCCCACCGGTATTGCAAATCAATTCGTTTACCCTACCTCCCTGGCTTACAATATCCTCCAATTTGGTGTCGAAATAAAACCCTCCTCCGTTTTCAAGGAATTTTTGCCTCAAATTCGCAACTACTATCTTCAAATTATCAGTCCCCACATGCGGATAGGCCATATAAAGAATTTCTTCGGGCGCACCGGCCTTCACATATTCATTTAAAATAAATTGCCTTTCGGCAGAAATATGCTTGGACCGCGACGTCAGCTTGCCGTCGGAAAAAGTGCCTGCCCCACCCTCGCCGAAAGCATAATTGTTGCCCGCAGAGAATTCACCGTTTTTATCCAATAGCCTTATAGCATTGCTGCGCCTCCCCACATCGGAGCCTCTCTCTATGATCTTTACCTCGAATCCGGCCAATTGTAGAATATAGGCTGAAAAAAAACCCGCCGGGCCACTACCTACAACAACGACTTTTTGGTTTCGTGCCTTGAAAGGGATCTTCAGTTGTTGCTCGTTTTTATATCCCCCAGCTTTCAACTTGTCGGAAACCACAAGCAGGCTGATCAACCAAAAAGCCGCGTTTTTCTTTCTGGCATCAAGGCTCTTCTTATCTATCCGAAAGGAAAAATCATGAAAGCCTAGTTTTTTGGCAATACTGTTATGCAACTGATTATCAGAATAATTAGTGGGTAGTTTTATCTGCAATAATTTATGGCCCATACTTAAATTTTATTTCGTTCGGCAAAGGAAATCATTTATCTTGAACGAAAAATAGAATAAATAAACAAAAAGATTTTTCCTATGCTCATGTGAACGGGGCAACCGAATACACTGTTTTTAACTCCAAAAGCCTTACATTTGCAAATTATATTTTGCAAAAATGAATCAAAAAGACAAAAAACACGAAAATAAACGCATCAAAGTCGGGATCACACATGGCGACTTCAACGGCGTGTCTTATGAGGTTATTATTAACTCACTGAAAGACAACAGGATAGTTGACCTGTTCGTTCCGGTAATTTATGGCCTTTCCAAAGTATTGGCTTATTATCGCAAGGCCCTCAAGCTTAACGACTTCAACTATAATGTTACCAAGGACGCAATAAAACTCTATATGCGGAAGGTAAACATAGTAAACATTTCAAATGAAGAGGTTAAAATTGAAACGGGCAAATCAACTCCCGAAGCCGGGAAGATGGCCTTGCTTGCCCTCCAACTGGCTGTAAAGGACATTAAAGAGAAGAAAATTGATGTTATTGTTACGGCACCTCTCAACAAGGCAAACATACAGTCGGACGAATTTAATTTCCCAGGCCACACCGAATACCTTGCATCGGAATTTGGTATTAGCGACTACCTTATGTTGATGGTTCACAACAACTTGAGGGTAGGAACCGTTACAGGCCACATTCCTGTAAAGGACATCTCGGCCTCCTTGAACGAAGAACTAATACTCTCGAAGCTTGAGGTTTTCAACAAATCCCTGATTCGTGACTTTGGCATCTCGCGGCCTAAAATTGCCGTAATGGGCCTAAACCCGCATATTGGCGACAAAGGATTGCTTGGCAGCGAGGATGAGGAAATTATCCTTCCTGCCTTGATAAGCGCCAAAAAGAATGGCATCCTAGCCTACGGGCCTTTTGCCGCAGATGGTTTCTTCGGCTCGAACGAACTATCGAAATACGACGGTGTTTTGGCAATGTATCACGATCAGGGGCTTGCTCCGTTCAAGTCGATAGCCCATACCGGCGGGGTAAATTTTACTGCCGGGCTGCCGATAGTGCGCACTTCGCCGGCACATGGTACGGCATATAATATCGCGGGCAACCAAAAATCCTCGCCAAGCTCCATGAGGGAGGCAATGTATCTGGCAAAGGACATTTTAAGGGCACGTAACAAATATGACAAGGAAAATGAAAATCCGTTGGCCTTCGGTATTGCTGGCAAAAAACCAATTCCTAAAACAACAGAGGACAGGAGCTCATAATAATGTTTCATAAAGAATATACCGTTGCACAATTCGGGGAAATCCTAAAAGCCAGGGTTTTTCCCAATAAATCGGATGAGGAGTCAGCAATCAGGGATATTCTTATTGATAGCAGGAGACTGATAAACCCAAAAAAATGCGCTTTCTTCGCATTGGTCTCAAAACGAAACAACGGACATAAGTACATAGGGGAGCTTTATAAAAAAGGCATCCGCTTTTTTGTGGTTTCCGACAATGCATTCATAAAACCTGAATATAACAAAGCAACCTTCTTTATTGTTGACAACAGCACAGATGCGCTCCAAGACCTGGCTGCGGCCCATAGGCGGAATTTTGATGTCCCGATTGTCGGGATAACCGGCAGCAACGGTAAAACAGTAATTAAAGAATGGATATTCCAACTACTTTATAAGGACAAGAAAATAGTGCGAAGCCCGAAGAGCTATAACTCGCAGATAGGGGTCCCCCTTTCTGTTTGGCAGATGAACGACTCCCACGAGATGGCCGTTTTCGAGGCAGGCATCTCCGAACCCAAGGAAATGAAGAACCTCAAAAACATCATTAAACCAAACATAGGTATTTTTACCAATATCGGGCAGGCCCACGATGAGAACTTTATCAACCAAAAACAAAAAATAGGCGAAAAACTACAATTGTTCACCAATGTGGACACCCTTATCTTCAATGCCGACCAAAAAGATGTTCACGAAGTAATAATAAAATCCGAAATCCTTAAAGGTATTGGCAGTTTCAGCTGGGGGAAGCAAGAAGATTGCAAGCTTATAATCAAAGAAATTGAAAAGAAAAGCGACAAAAGCGCCATAACCGCCGAATACAATTCGGAGCTTATTTCCATTATCATTCCTTTCGGCGACGATGCTTCAGTTGAAAACGCCATCCATTGCTGGTCGCTGATGCTGCTGCTTGGCTTCGATAATAATTATATCAGGGAAAGGATGCTCGGGCTAACCTCCATCGCAATGAGGTTGGAGCTCAAGGAGGGCACCAGCAACTGCATGATTATCAACGACACATACAATTCCGATTTCAACTCCCTCAGCATTGCCATCGACTTCTTGATTCAGCAAAGCAGTCCCGGCGCCAACGGCAAGAAAACCGTTGTTGTTCTTTCCGATATCCTGCAAAGCGGGAAAAACGATGTTGAACTTTATACTGCCGTGGCAAAACTCATCAGCAATAAAAACATCGATAAATTTATTGGCATAGGTGAGAACATATCGCGGCAAGCGGATAAATTCGATGACGACGCAGTGTTTTACAGAAGCACCAACCAGTTTTTGACCAATTATGCTTTTGCCTCGTTTGCCAACCAAATAGTGCTTTTAAAAGGAGCCAGGGTTTTCGAGTTTGAGCGCATCAGCCGAAAGCTGCAACAAAAACTGCACGAAACGGTACTGGAGATAAACCTGGGGGCCATGATCGAGAATTTAAATTATTTCAGGGGCAAATTACAACCCGACACCAAGATAATGGCTATGGTAAAAGCCTTCTCCTATGGTAGCGGAGGTTTCGAGATAGCCAACCTTCTGGAGTTCCACAACATTGATTATCTGGGTGTTGCTTATGCCGATGAGGGTGTTGAACTCAGAAAGGCAGGAATAAAGACGCCAATAATGGTAATGAGCCCCGAGGAGCATTCCTTCGATGCCATGATTAAATATAACCTGGAACCGGAGATATTTAGCTTCAGGGCATTGCGCCTGCTCGAAAAAAGCATTAAACAAAACTCACTGCCGCAAAACAAGCCCATAAAAGTTCACATTAAACTTGAAACCGGCATGAACCGCTTGGGATTCAGGGAGGGGGACCTCGACGAGCTTATCCTGAAGCTAAAGGGCAACCCTTTAATATATGTTCAGTCGGTATTCTCACATCTAGCGGCAAGCGACAAGCCCGAGCTTGATGAATTCACAAACCGGCAAATTCTCCTGTTCAACAAAATGGCTGAAAAAATCGAGATAGTGGCTCCGTATAAAATTTTAAGGCATATCCTGAATTCGGCGGGAATAAGCAGGTTCGCCCATGCACATTTCGACATGGTCCGCTTGGGGATCGGGCTTTACGGTGTTGCAGGCGCCGAAGAGGACAGAAACAAACTTAGCAACGTAACACGCTTAAAATCTATTATTTCCAAGATAAACCACATTAAAAAAGGCGAGTCGGTAGGTTATAACAGGGGGTTTGTTGCCAAACAAGACATGAAGATTGGCATAGTGTCTGTCGGCTATGCCGACGGGCTGGCAAGAAACCTCAGCGAAAATGGCGGGTACTTGTGGGTAAATGGGGGAAAAGCCCCTATTGTAGGGGATATTTGCATGGATATGTGCATGCTAGACCTTGATGATATTAAAGCCGAAGAGGGCGACGACGTCATTGTTTTCGACGAAAACCACAGCGTAAGCCAGTTGGCGGTAATTGCCGAAACTATACCCTATGAGATGCTCAGCCGAATTTCAAGACGGGTAAAAAGAGTTTATTATCACGAATAGCTTGCTAATCCCAGGCAAGCTTCTCTGTTCACCGATATTATTCCCCGGTTTACCGATTATTTATTTACTTTAGTTGCCTTATAAAATAGTTTTGCCACTGAATTCTAAATAAGAAATAATGGAAGAAAACAATAAACCAATGGATAAAAAGATGCTTGCCGGAGGGCTGCTGATACTTGCCGGGGCACTTCTTTTCCTCGATACTTTCGATCTGGTATATTTCAATATAGGTCATTACATTTTCTCTTGGAAGACATTAATGATAGGAGTTGGTGTGGTGATGCTCTCATCACCGGAAAGAAAAAATACCGGTTATATATTAATAGGGCTTGGTGTATTGTTCTGGCTGCCAAGTATCTTTGAATATAACATACGCTTAAAGCAAGTGTTCTGGCCCCTTATATTAATTGCTGTCGGAGCAATAATCCTTAGCCGCAGGAACGTACATGGCAAATACCGTCAAACGCATGGAAACGCAAAGGCCTGGAGCGGTGAAAGCAGATATGTGGACATGGATTATATGGACGACCTATCCATACTTGGCGGCGGAAACAAAAGGATACAATCCAAAAATTTCAAGGGCGGCAAAATAACGGCTATTTTCGGAGGTTCCGAGTTCGATTTGAAGAATGCGGAGATTTCACCGGAAGGATGCGTGATAGACGTATTTACGATGTTCGGCGGCTCCAAGCTTATAGTTCCGGAAGACTGGCAGGTAAAATCCGATGTGTTCTCCATGTTTGGGGGCTTCGGCGACAAAAGAAGCCTTCGGCCCACAGATGCCGATGCCTCAAAAACACTCATGATAAAAGGATTTGTGATGTTTGGTGGAATAGAAATCAAGAACTTCTAATAATACGCTTAATGCTAAATCCAATATCCAAGCACAGATCGTATTTGCTGTCATTTTTTATGGTATGGGCCGTCATCTTCGGTATCCATACCATAATCATAAACTTTTTCTACGACATTCCGGGCAGGATTTCTTTAAGCGATGCGGCAATCTTCAATTTCCTCTTTGCCGTTATAGGCTACAACCTATGGTTCGTCATCCGGTTCAATTTGCGCGAGAAGCAAAAAACCTTCGATGTAATAGTAAGCCACCTGATCACCGCGATCGTAATAATCGTCATCTGGCTGCTGATGTCGTATTTTATGCTCAGGGGCCTCTACGGCGACGACAAATCCTATATTCAGTTTTTGAACGACAGCCTTCCGTGGAGGGTAATCAGCGGTATTTTCTTTTATATGTTCTTTATAATGTTTTATTATGTGATGCTTTATTACGAAGACCTTCAGGAAAAACTCATAATTGAGTCGGAACTGCAAAACCTCGTTAAAGAAGCTGAGCTTACTGCGCTGAAATCACAAATAAACCCGCATTTTCTGTTTAACAGCCTCAACTCTATTAGCTCGCTAACCATTACCGATCCCGACAAAGCCCAGGAAATGGTCATAAAGCTCTCCGATTTCCTGCGATATTCGCTCAGCCACGACAAAAACGAAAAAACAAGCCTGGCCGATGAAATAGACAACCTTAACCGTTATCTTGATATTGAGAAAGTGAGATTTGGGAAACGCCTGAATTTTGTGTCGGAGGTTTCCAACGACTGCATGAAGTTATATATCCCCAATATGATTTTGCAACCTTTGATAGAGAACTCTATAAAGCACGGCGTTTATAACAGTTCCGAAGAAGTGCTGGTGAAACTTAAATGCAAGACGGACAAAGACTATGTCCTTATTGAAATAAGCAATGACTATGACCCTGAGGCCGTGAAGAAAAAAGGTGAAGGAATAGGGCTTGCCAACATCAAAAAGCGGCTGCAATTAATCTACCAAAGACAGGATTTACTGGAAACCATAGCCGAAAAACTTACTTTTACAGCCAAGCTGCGATTTCCGAGAGAACACACTTTAAATATAAATAATTAATGTAAACAAGATTTTAAGTAATAGAGTATGAATAAGTTAAGAGTTATAATAGTTGAAGACGAAGAACCTGCCCGCGAGCTTGTAAAAGCCTATATGAAAGATTATGACGAACTTGAGCTTATTGAAGAGTGCGAAGACGGCTTTAAGGGCGTGAAAGCCATCAACAACAACAAGCCCGACCTTGTTTTCCTCGACATCCAAATGCCAAAGCTGTCGGGTTTCGAGATGCTTGAGCTGATAGACGAGATGCCAGAGGTGATATTTACCACCGCCTTCGACCAATACGCAATAAAAGCCTTCGAGCACTCTGCCACCGATTATCTAATGAAACCTTTTTCGCGAGAGCGCTTTAAAGTTGCCATCGACAAGGTTTTCAACCGGCTGGAAAATAATGTCAGGCAAACCGAAAACATTAATAACTTAAGCCATGCCATAAAGCAAAAACCCGAGACCCTGGAACGATTGTTTATTAAAACCGGCAACAAAATTGACAAGGTAGATATTTCAGAAATAATACAGATCATCGCCCAGGACGATTATATTGAAATCATCACCCCTAAGGGGAAATACCTTAAAAAAGAAACGATGAACTATATGGAGACAGCACTTCCGATGGATGTGTTCACCCGCGTTCACCGCTCGCACATCATCAATATCAACCATATCAACAAAATAGAGAAATATGGCAAGGAATCTTATGCCGTTATCCTAAAAGACGGCAGCAGCGCAACGGTCAGCAAGTCGAGGATAAAAAGCCTGAAGGAATCACTGGGGATTTGAGGGTTGTGTTTGCCCACAGAAACCGAAACACTAAGCTTTTAACAAATCATTGGTGTATAAATACCAATCCCCATTTTTCCTATTTTTGCCCACTATAATAATTTATATTAAAATGGAAAAGAAACCTATTGTATTAAGTGGAATAAGGCCAACGGGGAATTTGCACCTGGGGAATTATTTTGGTGCGGTCAAGAATTTCGTCAAGATGCAGGAAACCAACGAATGTTATTTCTTTATTGCCGATTATCACTCGCTAACAACACATCCGAACCCCAGGGACCTGCAAGCGAATGTGCGTCAGGTCCTTGTTGAATACCTTGCCGCCGGCCTCGATCCCGAGAAATGCACGCTTTATTTACAAAGCGACATACCCGAAACGGCAGAGCTTTATCTTTTCCTAAACATGAACGCCTATATGGGTGAATTGCAGAAGGTTACAACCTTTAAAGAGAAAGCGCGCAAGCAGCCCGAAAACATAAATGCCGGATTGCTCACCTATCCTTCGCTCATGGCCGCCGATATTTTAATCCACCGCTCGCAGATGGTCCCCGTGGGAAAAGACCAGGAGCAACACCTGGAAATGACCCGCACTTACGCCAAACGTTTCAACCGCATGTATAAAACCGATTTTTTCCCAATACCGCGCGCCTTTAATTTCGGTGAGCAACTAGTGAAAATCCCAGGCCTGGACGGCTCGGGCAAAATGGGGAAATCGGAAGGTGCCGGCAATGCCGTTTTCCTAAACGACGACCCCAAAGTCCTGCGCAAAAAAGTGATGCGCGCAGTCAGCGATAGCGGTCCGACACAAATGAACCAGGAAAAACCTGAACCGATTCAAAATTTGTTCTCTTTGCTTAAAGCAGTTTCAGCACCCGATGTTGTTGAGCATTTCGACGAGCAGTATAACAACTGCAGCATCCGCTACGGCGATTTGAAGAAACAGCTGGCCGAGGATATGATTGCATTTACTAGACCTTTCAGGGAGAGGATAGCCGAAATATCTGCCGATCAGGATTATATTACCAAAGTTATGGACATGGGGGCCGAGAAGGCTCGCTCCAGCGCCCGGGATACCGTTAGGGAAGTAAGGAGTATTATTGGATTTAGGACGATTTATTAAAACCGCCATCAATTAAAAAACATGCAATTTCAATCTTTATGCTTCATATTACATACTTTTGTTAATTAAACATCCTAGTTAGTGTTAGAAAAAAACGGATCACAAATAGAAAAAGGGCCTGAAACAGTGGTTCTTGTTGGGTTGTCCTCCAAAATAGAAGGACGCGACAAAATTCACGAATATCTCGACGAACTGGAATTCCTTGTTGAAACTGCCGGCGGCGAAACTGTGAAGCGTTTTATACAATCGCTCGATAGCCCGACCCCGAAAACTTATGTGGGTAGCGGTAAGCTCGTCGAGATCAAGGAATACGTAAAGGCAGCCGAGATTGATTTGGTGGTTTTTGACGATGAGCTCAGCCCTTCGCAAATCAGGAACATTGAAAAGGAACTCGAATGTAAAATCTTGGATCGCACCAATTTGATTCTCGACATCTTTGCGAAAAGGGCACAAACAGCCCATGCCAAAGTTCAGGTGGAACTTGCTCAATATCAGTATCTTTTGCCAAGGCTGACAGGAATGTGGACTCACCTCGAAAGGCAAAAAGGAGGAATTGGGCTGCGCGGCCCCGGTGAAACGGAAATTGAGACCGACCGCCGTATTATCCGCGATAAAATCAGCTTGCTGAAAAAAAAGCTGGTTCAAATCGACAAACAAATGACTACCCAGCGTAAAAACAGGGGGCAGCTTATCAGGGTGGCCCTGGTAGGCTACACCAATGTTGGGAAGTCAACAATAATGAACCTTTTGAGCAAATCGGAAGTGTTTGCCGAGAATAAGCTTTTTGCCACACTTGACACCACCGTCCGTAAAGTTGTTGTTGATAATTTGCCTTTTTTGTTGTCCGATACGGTTGGCTTTATCCGCAAGCTTCCTCATGGTTTGGTTGAATCCTTCAAATCAACACTGGATGAAGTGCGCGAATCTGACCTGCTTGTTCATGTCGTCGATATCTCGCATCCCGAATTCGAGGATCAGCTAAAGACAGTTTCCGAAACTTTGTCGGAGCTTGGCGCAGGCGACAAAAATGTGATAATGGTGTTCAATAAGGTGGATGCCTACAACTGGGTGGAAAAAGAAGAGGATGATTTAACACCGGCCACCGTCGAGAATATTAGTCTTGAGGAATTGAAAAACACCTGGATGGCCAAGGAAAACAATCCATGTATCTTTATTTCTGCCAAGACAAAGGAAAATTATCAGGAGTTCCGCAGGCTTCTTTATGGGCATATTAAAGAAATACACGCGATCAGATATCCCTATAACAACTTCCTTTATTAGGTTTTTGAAAATTTAACAATACCTGTTGGGTATTATAACAGTTTGTGTTATATTTGCAAAATGCAATATATTGAGCGCAAAGCAACGGCAAGTTTGTTGCAAGGCATTAGGACTATGCCTGTTGTATTTATCAATGGGCCTCGTCAATGCGGAAAGAGCACCTTGGTAAATAAAATATCTGAACAATTAAATGATGCCCAGTATGTTAGTTTCGACGACCCTTCTGTTTATTCATTCGCTAGTAGCGATACCGAAGGTTTTTTAAACAGTTTTGGCAAAACGGCTATTATTGATGAGGTTCAGCTTGTGCCTGATGTGTTCAGGCAGATAAAATCTGTCGTCGATAAAGGAAGATTAGCCGGCAAAAACATGAACGGACGATTTGTCCTTACTGGCTCAGCTAATATCTTAGCCATCCCAAACCTCGCAAAAGCATTGGTAGGCAGAGTGCAGTTAATGCCTCTTTTTCCTTTTTCGACTTCTGAGATTATTTGCGACGAGGATAACTTTATCGATGAGATCTTCAATTCGGATAGTTTTAAAACAATTAAGGAAATAGATACAATTGAGCTTATAGACGCCATAGGATCATCCACTTATCCGCAACTTTCGCTCGATGAGCAACTTGATAAACCAAAATGGCTGAACGATTATATTAATACGCTCTTATTCAGGGACGTCAGGAATATTAGCCAGATTGTAAAGTTACAGGAATTGCCAAAACTTTTGCAAATTATCGCATCAAGGGCTGGCGGCTTGCTAAACGAGGCTTCTTTGTCGCGAGCATCCGGTTTAAACCAGATGACCTTGCGTCGTTACAGGGCGCTTCTTCATGGGATATTCCTGGTTTTTTCAGTTCCTGCCTGGCATGCCAATATCGGCAAGCGAATGGTGAAAGCCCCAAAAGATTATATTATCGATACGATGATGTTATTGAATTTATTGGGGCTCGACACAAACACAATTGGAAAAAGCCTTACCATAAACCGTGCGATTCTGGAGAACTTTATCGCAGTGGAGCTTACCAAAAGGCTCAGTTTGTTTACTGATATTAATTTGTATCATTTCAGGACAACTGACAATAAGGAAATAGACTTTGTCTTGGAGAGGAACAATGGTGATATTGTTGCCATTGAGGTAAAAAACACAATGACGGTAAAACCTGACGACTTTCGGCAACTTAAATTATTATCTGCGAAACTGCCGGACAAATTTTTGCGCGGAATAGTGCTTTATAGGGGAAATAAAATACTGCCCTTTAGCAAAAACATGCTTGCTTTGCCCATAGATGTTTTATGGGCAAAAACTAAAAATAATTAGAATGGGATTTCTTATTGGTTTAATAGCACTTTCCTCGGCCGCATATATTTTTGGCAACTTATTTCAAAAGCCAACCTTAAAATATATCTTCAAGCCATTAAGTACGGTGCTCGTTGTTTTCCATGCTTTTCTGCAATCTGCCGAAGTTGGCGAAACCTATAAATATTTATTAAATGATGGTTTTATATTCCTTAACGGTCGCAGTTGTCTTGATTGCAATACTGCTTTTTATAACAGTTAACAGCTTCAAGAACCCTGCGCCAAAAAACGATAAATCGCCTGCTGACGAAGGGATAGGATATGAAGAGGTATTGATTCCTACCAAAAACAAGAAAAAGATTTATTCGTGGTGGATAGCTTCCGGAAATTCGGATGTATGTGTGATCTTAATGCATGGCTGGGGCAAAAATGCCTCGCTGATGATGCCATACATCAAGAATTTGCATGCCAAAGGGCTAAACCTTATCGCCTTTGATTCAAGAAACCATGGCGACAGCGACAAAGACGGCCATTCCTCGATGATAAAATTCGCGGAGGATATTTCTGCTTGTGTCGATTACATAAAAGCGAACAAAAAAGCCGAATCGGGAAGGGTTTACCTTATTGGCTTGTCCATAGGCGGTACTGCCTCGATTTATGCTGCTTCAGTTGATGATAGAATTAGCAAGATAGTTACTGTCGGCGCTCCTTCGAATCCTGCCGACGTTATGAGGAAATATCTACGCGAAAAGAGGATTCCAAATATTATGTTAAGAGTGGTTTTTAAATATTTGGAGTTCAGGGTGGGGAAAAAATTCAAGGAAATATGTGCTGCCGCAAATATTGCCAAAACAAAAGCAACAGTACTGCTGATTCATGGAACGGACGACAAGCTTGTCCCGCTTGAACAGGCCAGGTTAATTCTGGGGGCTAGCAACAAAAACCAGGCCCAGCTATGGGAAATCCCAGGAAAAGGACATAACAACTGCCATTATGAAAAAGGCTTTTGGGACAGGGTCTTGTTGTTTTTCGAAAAATAGCGTCCGGCCTGGGGCCGATAGATATAATTACGTAATTTTACAACCTGATCAATATCGGAAATGAAGACAAAATATCTCATATCGTTATCTGTTTTAAGTGGGGTTTTATTAGCCGCCTCCTGGCCTGAGAATGGTTTTACACTATTGGTTTTCGTGGCCTTGGTGCCTTTGCTTTTCATACAGAAATATATCGGCAACAGCAACAAAAAAGGAATGTTCTTGTATTCGTGGCTTGCGTTTGTGATATGGAATGTCCTCACAACCTGGTGGATATGGAACTCCACATCAGCAGGTTCGGTAGCGGCATTTGTTTTAAACGCCATGTTTACGGCCATAGTCTTTCAACTTTTTCATTTGTCGAAGAAGTGGTTTTATGATAATAAAAAGGGGAACTGGATATTGATGTTCTACTGGATCAGCTGGGAATACCTGCACCTGAACTGGGACTTGAGCTGGTCGTGGCTGAACCTGGGGAATGTTTTTGCCGGAAAGCCCCAATGGATTCAATGGTACGAATATACCGGGACCTTTGGTGGCGGATTATGGGTTCTCGTCTTAAACATACTGATTTTTAGTGTTTTAGATAGGGTAATCGAACAAAAAAACCTGAAAGGCTCATATCTCGGGATAGTAACGGCAGTTTTGTTGATATTAGTCCCCATATCCTATTCGCTTTATGTTTATAATAACTACGAAGAGAAGGGAAAGTCCATGGATGTTGTTGTTGTTCAACCTAACATCGACCCATATCATGAACAATATACATTGAGTCCCGATTCAATCTTAAATCGCAGCTTATATTTGGCCAAACCATTGATAGACGAGAACACCAGATATGTTGTCTTGCCTGAATCTGCTTTGCAGGAAGATATATGGGAGGGCACTTTGACAAACTCAAAGACCATAAACAAAATATATGATTATGTGAAGCAATACGACAAGCTCAACTTTGTAACGGGCGCAACTACTTATAGCATGGTTAAGTATGGCGAGCATCTTACGAATGCCGCTCGGAAGTTCAGCAATATCGACAAGTATTATTATGCATACAATACTGCATTGTTGATAAACAAGAGCGGCGTGGTACAGGTACATCATAAGTCGAAATTAGTTCCCGGGGTGGAGATTATGCCATCTTGGGGAATCCTAAAGCCCCTGGAAAAGATCACCATCGATCTGGGCGGCACCACCGGGACACTGGGCCGAGACAAGGAACCCCTGGTATTTCTGGATTTGGATTCCATAGGCAGTTCGCCCTTAATATGTTACGAGTCGATTTATGGTGAGTTCGTGGGCAAGACCATTAAGCGCGGCGGACAAATCATATTTGTAATAACAAATGATGGGTGGTGGGGAAATACCCCTGGGTACAGGCAGCATTTATTGTTCTCAAGCCTGCGCGCCATCGAAACCCGGAGGTGGGTAGTCAGGTCGGCAAATACCGGGACTTCGGCATTCGTGAACCAAAGAGGCGATATCCTGCAGCAAACCGAATACTGGAAACCAGCCGTTATCAAGCAGACCGTTAAAGCCGACGACAAGCTTACCTATTATGTGAAAAACGGTGATTATCTGGCTAATATATCAGCCTATATCAGTGCTTTGGTTTTTCTGATCGCTATTACACAGGGGTTTCTTAAAAAAAAGAAGCGTTTATAGGCTTACCGGCTAACTGAGCTCAAAAGAAGTTTGGCAAAAGGATCACATCCACTTCTTCTTTTTAAACAATGTTACCATCCCGGCGCCTATTGCCAACATTATTGAAATAATAATCCAAAAGGCAGAATTATCATCCTGAAGAGGCAGCAAGACGTTCATGCCGTAAATCCCTGTCAAAAATGTTAATGGAAGGACGATCGATGAGATAAGGGTCAGTATCTTCATTATCTCGTTGGTCTTATTCGTTTGCAGAGAGTCGAAAGTAGTCGATAAGCCTTCTATGAGCTCGCCATAATCCTCGGTCATGTCCCACATCTGATTATAGTAGTCGAGGATGTTGCCCCAGTAATCTTCCATATTGTCGGCAAAACCCTGTACCTTGCCCGATTCAAACTTATTGAAAACCCGTAATTGGGGTTTTAGCATAGTGTTCAAAACGATGATGTTTTTTCTTGTGACTGACAGGCGCTCGATGATCTTGGCCGGCGACTTGCCAAACAATTCACGATTTATCAGCTCCAGTTCGAGCCCGACCTTGCGGAGCAGATAAGCCGATTCGTTCATCAGTTTTTCGAGTATTGTATAGAGTATAGCATCGGAAGTTCCAACCTCAAAATCCTCGCCGCGATTATATTGTTCCATGGCCTCATCGAAGATATTATCAACGGCCCAATGCGATTTCCCAATCGTGATCAGATAATCCTCCCCCCAAAACACTTTTACTTCGCGAGGTTTGATAAATTTATTTTGTTTATCGAAATTAGGGAAGTGTAGAATAAGGAAATAATAATCGTCATATATGTCGATCTTCGAACGCTGATTCGATTCGCGACAGTCTTCTATGTCGAGGGGGTGGAAGTGATAAGAACTTTCGATATTCTTAAAATCCTCACTTGTAGGGGTTTTGATATTTGACCATAACAGCCTTCCAATTTTTATTGTTTCAATCATGGCTTGCCCTCCTATATGTTTAAAATGACTACAATGTTAACAATTTCTCCGCAATTTTTTATTGATTTAAAATAATTATAACAAAACAGCTAAAGAGGGATGTTCCCGTGTTTCTTGGGCGGATTGCTGTCCGATTTATTTTCTGTCATTTCCAAAGCCTGGTTTAACTTTTTCCTGGTATTATGAGGGAAAATAATTTCGTCGATATAACCTAATTCGGCAGCCTTGTAGGGGCTGGCAAAATTGTCGCGGTAGTTGTCAACGGCATTTTTTCGTTCCTCCTCGCTTTTTAATTTGTTTCGATATATGATGTTGACGGCGCCGTCGGGTCCCATGACCGCGATTTCAGCCGTCGGATATGCGAAATTGTAGTCGGCCCCTATATGCTTGCTCGACATGACATCATAAGCGCCCCCATAGGCCTTGCGGGTGATAATGGTGATTTTTGGCACCGTGGCTTCTGCAAAAGCATACAATAGCTTAGCGCCGTGCTTTATGATTCCGCCGAATTCCTGTGCTGTGCCGGGCAGGAATCCCGGGACATCCTCAAATGTTACTATGGGTATGTTGAAAGCATCGCAGAAGCGGACGAAACGTGCTGCTTTCGTGGAACTGTCGATATCCAGTACTCCAGCCAGGACAGCAGGTTGATTTGCAACTATGCCAATCGGCCTTCCGCCTATGCGGGCAAAGCCCACAATTATGTTCTTTGCATAATGTGGCTGTACCTCCAAAAAGTGCTTGTTGTCAACAACGGGGAGAATAATATCCAACATATTATACGGCTTGTTCGGGTCGGAAGGAATTATGTCGTCCAAATTCAGATCTTCGCGATCCATGTCGTCGATGCATTTTTTTCTTGGCGGATCCTCAAGGTTGTTTGAAGGGAGAAAGCTCATCAGCTCGCGTATCATCATCATTGCCTGTTCGTCGTCGTCGGCAGTAAAATGGGCGACACCGGATTTCTGGTTGTGGGTCATGGCACCGCCAAGGTCTTCCATTGTAACTTCCTCGTTAGTAACTGTTTTGATTACATCAGGGCCGGTTACGAACATATAAGAGGTATTCTTTACCATCAAAATAAAGTCGGTAATGGCGGGTGAATATACCGCACCACCGGCACAGGGCCCGAGTATAGCCGAGATTTGCGGTATTACTCCCGAGCTCCTTACATTGCGATAAAAAATATCGGCATAACCTGCAAGGCTTTCAACACCTTCCTGTATCCTTGCCCCTCCGGAATCGTTGAGGCCGATAACTGGTGCGCCCATTTTCATGGCCAAATCCATTATCTTCACTATCTTGTCAGCGTTGGCCCTGCTCAGCGAGCCTCCCAAAACAGTAAAATCCTGGGCAAAGGCATACATCAACCTCCCTTCGATTTTGCCATAGCCCGAAACTACTCCGTCTCCCAGGACTTTGTTCTTCTCCATCCCGAAATTTGTGTTGCGATGAGTTACGAATTTGTCGATTTCGACAAAAGTCCCGGCATCGAAAAGATCCTCGATGCGCTCGCGGGCGGTTTTCCTCCCTGCTTTGTGCTGCTTGTCGATGCGGGCTTGCCCGCCACCCAGTTCTGCTAACCTATGTTTTTCTTCCAGTATTTGTATTTTTGGTCTTAGTGACATTTTTATACGGTGTTTTTATGTTCAATTTTTATTTTTCTTCTTTTATTTCCTCGAGCAGGATCAAAGGTTGGTTGCCGTCGATATTATCCCCCTCATTTACCAATATTTGCTTTATCCTGCGGTCGTTGACAACTTTATATTCACTCTCCATCTTCATGGCCGAGACAACAACCACTGTTTCTCCGCCTTTAACGATATCACCTTCATTTACAAGTATTTTAACTATCTTGCCTGGCATAGGAGTGGAAATAAAGTTGGCGTCGTCGCCTTCCCCGCCCTTACGGTTGTTCATATATTTTGTTTCGGCATCGATAATTTCAATGTCGAACGAATTGTACAAAGTGTTTACCTCATACTTTTTCTTACCGGTATCGGTCAGCTCAACATTAAACGAAACCCCATCGATCAATAGGGAATAAACACCTTTTTCAACCTCTATAATATCAACGGTATATTCGTTTTCGCCAACGGCAATATCCATGATATTTCCATCCCGTTTCAGGATTTTAATATCGGAAATCTCATCATTTAATTTTATCTCGTACGACATTTTATTGATTTATAAGCGGTTAATACTAATTTTACGGCCGAACTGTTTCCATGGTTTTTCTTTTTTGCAATCATCTTCAACCTTAATGGCATTCGATCCGATCTTCGATAAATAATCAACGAAAGCGGCAATGCAAGCTATGTCCTTCACTTTTTGTTTTGCATTTTGCCGGGCGTCGAGATATTCGGCATTGTCCTGTATGAAATGGGTGTTATACTTGCCTTCTTTAAAATCAGGGACATCCATAATACGGTGCAGGAAGGGTATTGATGTTTTGATTCCGGTAATCTTGTATGCATAAAGTGCTCTTTTCATCCTGTCGATGGCCTCGTTGCGGCTTGGCGCCCAGCAAATCAGCTTCGATATCATCGGGTCGTAGTCCATGGGGATTTTATACCCTTCGTAAACATAACCGTCATGACGAACGCCCAGGCCGAGAGGCTCGGTAATATGTTTGATGGTTCCCGGGTTCGGCATGAAATTATTGTCGGGGTCCTCGGCATAAATCCTAACTTCGATGGCATGGCCTTTTTGGCTAAGTTCTTCCTGTTTTAGTTCGAGAACCATGTTGTCGGCAATTTTAATTTGTTCCTTGACCAGGTCAACGCCGACAACCCTCTCGGTTATAGGATGCTCCACCTGGAGGCGGGTGTTCATCTCAAGGAAATAATAATTCAGATCATCGTCAACAATAAATTCGATGGTTCCGGCGCCCGAATAATCTACTGCCTTTGCCGCGGCAACGGCATGGGCCCCCATCTCTTCCCTGACTTGCGGTGTCATGATGGGCGAAGGCGTTTCCTCAACAACTTTTTGATGACGCCGCTGAACGGAACACTCTCTTTCAAAAAGATGTACGGCGTTTCCGTGATTATCGCAAAGTACCTGAAACTCAATGTGATGAGGGGAGTTGATGTATTTTTCGACATAAACAGCATCATTGCCGAAGGCAGATTTGGCTTCCGATTTGGCAGCAGTTACTGAGGAAATGATATCCTCTTCCTTCATAACCAGTCGCATTCCCTTTCCGCCACCACCGGCACTGGCTTTTACCATTACCGGAAGTCCTATCTTCCGTATGGTTTCAACAGCATCTTTAAGGTCTTTGAGAGGCTTGGTTGTTCCCGGCACAACCGGGACGGAGGCTTTTTGCATCTTTTTCCGGGCGGTTATTTTATCTCCCATGGTGTTAATGGCATAGGAGGTGGGGCCAATAAATACTATGCCTTCCTTTTTGCAACGATCCGAGAACTCCGCATTTTCGGACAAGAACCCGTATCCGGGGTGTATGGCGTCGGCACCGCAGCTTTTAGCGGCATCAATAATTTTATCTATTACAAGATAACTCTCGTTTGATGGTGAGGGGCCAATAAAATATGCTTCGTCGGCAAACCTGACATGCATTGATGTGCGGTCGGCCTCGGAATAAACGGCAACAGATTTTATGCCCATTTCCCGGCACGATCGCATAACACGTATCGCAATTTCGCCCCTATTGGCTACCAAAATCTTTTTAATCATATATTTAATCGCTTTTAACTGTCAGTAAATCAGTGATTTTGTAGATTTATTTACAGTTTTTTTGGTGTGTAAAGATAAAAAATAACAAATATACTAATACTATTTATAAACAATATCATGTAATGAAAAATTGAGTACTTTTAACTTTCATAATTTTAGAATGTTAAAAATTGCATACTTTTGAACCTATGTTTTTAATAACCAATAAAAAACAAAATAAAACCACAAGAACTGTTTATTGCTTAACAATGGCAATACTCGTTATTCTTGCATTAGCACCTGGTTTAAATGCTCAATCGACCGACAACGAAATCAATTATCTTGAAGAAAAGCTTAAAAGCAGCGCAATTGTCGAAAAACCCGAAATTATTGAAAGATTGGTCGATAAATATCAATCGGTTGACAAAAAGAAACAAGCATATTATGCCAAACAGTATGTGGCGCTTCCCGACTCGCTGACAAAAATGGAGACCAAGAGCAAGATGTTTGCTTTGCTTGCCGATTTTTATAATCCAAAAAACGAGGATACAGGAAAACTTGCTAGCGCTGACAGCCCGGTTGATTCCGATATAACAAAATACGCATCGCTTATTATTTCCATACTTCTTTTCGCAGCTGTGTGGGCCTGGTATTTTTTTAACAAGAAAAAATTTGAGAAAAAGCTAGAAGGTATTGAAAAAGAAGCCGAAGATTTATATAACGAAAAGTATATAAAGCTAAAGGATGTAGAATCGCGCTTGGCCAAAGAGTTGGCTCCCTTAAAAGAGGAGCATGAAAAACTAAACGAAGAGGAAATAGAACTTAAAAAGCAGCTTAAGGTCCTTGAAGAAGCCAATTACCTAAAGAATGCCTTCCTGTCCAATATGAGCCATCAGATAAGGTCGTCATTGAACGGGATAAGTGGTTTTGCCAATATTTTAGAAACCGAGCTTGCGCTTTTGGGGGACGAGAACCTGTTCTCGTATGCAAAAAAGATTCAGCAAAGCGGAAGCAAGCTCGAAAATTTACTTACCAACATCATCGACATCTCGACCATTGAGGCTAATGTTGCCGAAAAGAAGATAAAAGCATATAATATTTTCGAGATAATAGAGGACATAAAAAGCATAAACATCTTTAAGGCCAACGAAAAGGGACTGGTATTTAAGACAAAAGCCGACGAGCAAGGGCCCGGGATATTGGCAGACAAGGAAAAATTGAAGAAAGTATTGAACGTGCTGGTTGACAACGCTGTAAAATATACTTCCAAGGGGTTTGTTACGCTAACTGCAAGCTATGACGAAAACAACAACAACTACCTTATTGAAGTTAAGGACACAGGTACCGGCATAGCAGATGAGTATGCTGATTTAATAAAAAGAGCGTTCGCCTCCGATGTTATTGACGAGAACGAAAAATCATATCAGGGAATAGGGATCGGCCTTAAGCTTTGCAAGAGGTTTGTCCATTTGATGGATGGTACGATCAGCATCTCAACAAAAGAAGATAAAGGGACATCTGTTCGGATTGAGCTTCCTGCCGACATCAACTCTGAGGGGCTTATTATTAAGGAAGAGCCGGACGCACCATCGGTTACACTGTTAAATGCCCCGCACTTGGGGTCCTTGGATATTTTCATAGTGGAGGACGACAGGATGAACAGGATGGTCTTGGAAAAAATGCTTAAAAAATCAGGGAATGTTACAACAACCATCGACGGCAACGATGCCATGAACATGATAAAAAAACAGTATAAAAAGAAGAAGCTTTATCACGTTATGCTTTTCGATATAAACCTGCCCGCACCCTGGGATGGAATCCGGCTGATGCAGGAAATCAAGAGATTATATCCTGAATATAAGAGAATACCTTTTATTGCCCAAACGGCTTATGCCATGGCCGGCGACAAAAACCGCTTCCTCGAGGCCGGATTCGACGATTATATCGCAAAACCGATAATGAAGAACGAACTACTCACCTTGATTGAAAAGCAGATTGGGAAATTCTCAGCAAGCACATAGAAAACGATTGAGACGGCAGTCTCCCGGAATTTTATCCAAAATACGGATAAGTCGTCGATTATGTGTTTTTATGATACTTGTTTTCTGAGATAATAGGATCAATATTATATATTTGCATCAAAATAAAAGATAATGTTATGAGCAAGATTTTTGATAAAATAAAACCGGGCGTCGCAAGTGGTGGCGATCTGCAATATATATTTAAAATTGCCAAGGAAAACGGCTTTGCCATTCCTGCAGTGAACGTAGTGGGCAGCGATTCGGTAAATGCCGTTATGGAGGCTGCGGCTAAAGTCAACTCACCAGTAATAATTCAATTCTCAAATGGAGGTGGTTCGTTTTATGCCGGAAAAGGCATGAAAGGCGAAGGTCAGGAAGCCGCTATTGCCGGAAGTATCTCGGGGGCCGTCCATGTTCATCAGATGGCGGAGCTTTACGGTATCCCGGTTATTCTGCATACCGATCATGCTGCTAAGAAATTACTGCCCTGGATCGATGGCCTGCTGGATGCCGGAGAGGAGTTTTATGAGCAAAACGGCAAGCCTCTTTTCTCATCGCATATGCTTGATCTTTCTGAAGAGCCGCTTGAAGAAAATCTTGCAATTTGCAGGGATTATCTAAAACGTATGGATAAAATGGGAATGACACTGGAAATAGAGCTCGGCATTACCGGGGGCGAGGAAGACGGTGTTGACAATAGCGATATCGACAGCTCGAAACTCTATACGCAGCCCTCGGAAGTGGGTCGTGCCTATGAGCTATTGTCAGAAGTAAGCAATAGGTTCACTATTGCAGCGGCTTTCGGTAACGTGCATGGCGTTTATAAACCCGGGAACGTAAAATTGGAACCTGTAATACTCAGGAACTCACAGGATTATATCAAGGAGAAGTATAAAACCGATGATAATCCGGTCAACTTTGTCTTTCACGGCGGATCGGGCTCCGAGCCCGAAAAAATAAAAGAGGCAATATCTTATGGCGTAATTAAAATGAACATTGATACCGATACGCAATGGGCATCGTGGAACGGTGTGAGGAAATACGAAGCCGAATATCACGATTACCTGCAATCGCAAATAGGCAATCCCGAAGGGGAGGATTCGCCCAACAAAAAATATTACGATCCCCGCAAATGGCTGCGCGCCATGGAAGAGTCGATGGTCGAGAGGCTGGTACAGGCTTTCACCGATTTGAATTGTATAGACAGATATTAAAACATGGGCGTTTGCAGTATTGACCCCGCCTCAGGCAGGGCCAATACTCCATAGCTCCAACATTCCACCAGTTAGCAGCACCAAGAATAAAATCAAAAAAATGCACACATACCCACCTAAAATATTGATGGCCTTTGGCGAGACCTTTAGCGAGGAAAAAGGTGAATTTTTGAATTGGCTGTTGGAAGGTGGATATCCCGAGCTTGCTGCGCTAAGCAACGGAATTCGGGGTAGCCAAGAGGCAACGGAATGGCTTTTAAAAAACAATTTCGCCCGTTTTGCCGCTTTCGACAATGCTGTTGGAGGCTCCGAAAAAGCTTATGCCTGGCTTCTTGACAATGAGGAAAACCTGTTGGCTGTTTTTGTCGATGCCATAAACAACAATATGGAGGCCCTGGCCTGGTTCAAGAACCATAAACTGGAGATTTTTATCCACCTTTCGCGAAAAATAAGGAATTTTCGCGAAAACCAGACCTTCGACTACCACAAAATACATTTTTGACTTGAGCTTTCATTAACGGAATTAGGGAAATAGTGGTCGAAGAATATCATTAATCACGAGCGATTCGGGATATATAACAAGACTTTACGCAAAGTTGGTCTCAAGCATTATTGATGTATCGGAAATTAAACGCTTGCTCCTAAGAGGGGAATGGATGCAAGCGGGATTCCGCGCCCACTAAGTCCACCTTTGTTTGTAAAAGTAACATGTTTTTCATGGTAATGCTTTTGAGAGCCTTAAAAAGTGGAGGAAACTCACTTAGGGCAGTATAATATGAGAGGGATATCTATTTGAAAATTTACTGAAGTAAAAGCAAATCGTCATTGAATTATTGAAAGAGAAACTAAATATTATTAATACGGATAAAAAACCAAATACAGCCAACAGCAATATTACCGGGAAACATAGCAAATAGAAAAAACTTTAAATACAAACTTTTTATCCCTTTGGCAGGAGCCATTTCCAAACAGCATGTATTTATATTTATACATCGTCGATAGCGACAATAATGTTTTATTAATATCGTTGATGGTAAAACGTAAGCTTTAGTTTATGATTATGATAACCTGGAATGCTAAAGGGCTCTAATTGGAAAAACGGATTTATAATCATTTTGGTAACATCCTCGAATTCACTAATTCCCTCTCCAACATCAAATTAATACTAAAAAACAATTTCCCTCATTGCCATAATTATCGGAAAACAGATAATGGCAATAACTTCAAGGGCAATTTGCTTATTTCTTTCATAAAAAACATGATGGCCCCATTTAAAATCCATTATTTTATTAAATTTGAAACTCCTTAATTTTATAAAAAAACAATGGAATATAACATACTTAAAAAAGAGATAATCGATAATATTGCGATTGTCAGCATCAGCAGGCCTAAGGCAATGAACGCTTTGAACACCAGGTTTTTCCACGAGATGGACTCCATGGTCAAGGAAGTTTCGGAAGATGCATCCATCAAAGTAATGATAATAACCGGCGAAGGAAAAGCATTTGTTGCCGGGGCCGATATTGCCGAGATGGTTGATAAAAATTCACAGGAAGGAACCGAGTTTTCACGTTTGGGACAGAATACTTTCCGCAGTTTAGGCGAAATGCCAATACCGGTTATTGCTGCTATTAACGGCTTCGCACTTGGTGGCGGGCTTGAATTGGCCATGGGTTGCGACTTCCGTATTGCGAGTACTAAGGCTAAATTCGGTCAGCCTGAAGTTAACTTGGGGCTTATACCAGGTTATGCCGGCACACAGAGACTGTCGCGCTTGGTAGGAATGGGGGATGCTTTATACCTGCTTATGACAGCTGATATGATAGGTGCTGAGGATGCTCTTCGTATTGGTTTGGTACAGAAGGTGTTCGAGCCTGATGCCTTGATGGATGAAACCTTGAAAATTGCAAAAAGCATTGCGACCAAAGGACCACAGGCAATAAAAAAACTAAAGGCCATTGTAAGGCTTGGGCTGGCAATGAGTCAAATAGAAGGGGAAGAAATGGAAGCCCGCGAATTTGGGACGGACCCTCTTCGGAGAGGGAAGCGAAGGGAAAAATGGAATGACGGCATTTCTTGAGAAGAGGAAACCGGAATGGTAAAACATTTTTGTGGGATTATTTATTAGATTTGCAATTCGCGAATTGCAAATATTTGTTATATGAAGAATCATAACGGTATGCGTCCACATGATATAGTTGTTCTGTTAAAAATAACAACTTATAAGGAAAAACCATGGCTCATGCGGGATATCGCAATTGATCTGGGAATTAGTGCAGGTGAGATCAGTGAATCGTTAAACCGCAGTAAACTTGCTGGTTTGTTGGATTCTACTAAGAAAAGAGTTATGAAACTTTCTTTAAAAGAATTTATTAAACATGGTTTAAAATATGTGTATCCACAACAACCCGGGGCTATTGTCAGAGGATTGCCAACTGCCTACAATGCTCCCCCCTTAAACGAATTGATTAAAGGTCGTGAGGTTTTTGTTTGGCCTTGGTCAAAGGGTAATATGAGAGGGCAAGGAATACAACCTTTATATAAAACAGTCCCTGAAATATGTGCCAAGGACAAGGATTTATATGCCTTATTAGCTTTGGTAGATGCAATAAGAATCGGTAGGGCACGAGAACAGGAAATTGCAATGGCTGAACTTGAAAAAAAATTATGATAAACACTGAAATCAACATAGAAACTATCAAAACTATTGCAAATGCTTTAGGTAATTTGAATGATAAAGTTGTATATGTTGGTGGTTCGGTAGTCAGTTTATATATTGATGACCCTGCTGCTGAGGAAGTTAGGCCAACAGCAGATATTGATTTTTTTCTTGAGATAGCTTCCCTGAGTAAACTTGAAGAATTAAGAGTCGAACTCAGAAACAAAGGCTTTATACAGTTAACCGATAATAAGGTAATTTGTAGGTTCAGTTACAAAGATGTTGATGTGGACGTAATGGCCACCAAGGAAATTGGTTGGGCTCCCTCAAATAAATGGTTTTCTCCAGGAATAAAAAGTTCTGAAAAAATTAAACTTGACAATTGTTATATTAACATTTTATCATTACCGTATTTTCTGGCTTCTAAATTTGAGGCTTTTACGAACAGGGGTGGCATTGATCCTCGAACAAGTACTGATTTTGAGGATATTACTTATATCTTGAACAATAATATTGAATTAGTGGATAAGTTAAATTCTTCTAATACTAAAGTGAAGGAATTTTTGATAAATCAATTCGAGGAAATATTAAAAAACAATAGTTTACAAGAAGCAATTTTGGGAAATTTATTTTTTGAAGATCAAAATCAACACTTTGAGATGATTATAAACAAGTTGAATAATTTCATTAAATTTAATTCAAAATCTTGACAATAAATAACAATATTAGAAACTTAAAACATAAATAATAATAAAATGACATACGAAGAAAGATTACAAAACGTATCGGTTTTGGGTGCGGCCGGAAAGATGGGGAGTGGTATTTTGCTGCTTACCGCCGTTGAGATGGCCGACCTTAGCCTGAAACCGGGGAATAAGGGAAAATCATTCGTCCTGAATGCAATAGATGTTTCTCCTGAGGGCCTTTCCGGATTAATGAAATACCTGA
>JAADIS010000139.1 GCA_013151215.1 Chlorobiota bacterium
AAAAGGTTTTAATGTTTTAAGTCATACTTGAGGTGCATTTGCATTGGTGGTTACACAAAGTGGCACAAAGGAGGCACGGAGTTTCACGGAGGGGTTTTTAATTGATGTTTTTTATGAATTGGAATACCTTAGTCGAACGGGCTTCCTGTGTTGACAGACAAGATACAGCATCACGAGATTTACTCGCATGTGCTGCTCGAAAAGGGTGAGAGATCGGAACTGGCAAACCTTGCCAATGAGCTCTTGTGAGCCTGGAAATATATTTTTAATTTTAGGTGTCATTTGTGGGGCCGGTGAGGGGTACTGTTGGCTGGCGGGTATTATTGAGTAATGTGACACAAAGTTGCACAGAGGAGGCACGGAGTTTCACGGAGGGGTTTTAACTGTTATTTTTGAATCTATGCCCCATCATGCATGGATTAGGATTTTGGTTTTTGAGTTTGCTGTTTGCCACAGTTCATCCTGTGAAATATATTTAAAGTGTATTTTTTTAGATTAAAATAGGTATTAAGTTTTGTGATTTTACATTTCACTCAAAAAAGTGAGTATTTTTACTCAACGTATTGAGTAAAATGTTATTTTTGTGTTGCAAAAACAAGTTAAAATAATAGAAACAGATACAATGCCCTCGATCGGTTGTAGCAAATTTTGGTTTTATATTTGAAATCGCACAGCATTTTGAAAGATGTATTTTTGAACCCGGTTTATAATACTTTTAATTATTTCTTGGGTTTTAAAGGTTCCCAATTATATTCTATTCCAATGCCAAGGCCTATGGCAGACGAGGACGGAGCATAACTATGACGATAGTAAGAGTCATTATTTATTATGTTAAAATCTGTATATAAATTACCAAAGATGTCCAGGCGCTTATTTAAATGATAATAAAGGTTTACACCTGATTTAAAATTTAATCTCTTTTTACTAGTGTTAAGCTTTATAAGGTCTTCTTCCAACGGTTCTCGGTTATCATAATAAGAAACAGCTATCGATTTATGTGGAATACTATAAGACATACCACCAAAAACACCTATGTCAATTTTGCTGGAAACATGAAATTTATAAGTATAAAGTATTGGGAAGTTTAAATACACGGTATTAAATTCAGTGTTAATCAGGTGATTATCGCTATCTGTTATATAACTATAATTTAGATAGAATATAGTATATTCAAAGCCAAATGATATTTTACTTCTCCCAAGATTTTCCGCAATCAGTATAGAGACTCCGGGATTAAATTTATATTCGGACACATTTGTAGAATAGTAGATTGAACTTGCTTTTACTTCTGCCGAGATCCATGGAGATTTTTGGGCTATTATTACTTTAAAGCCCAGAAGCATAAATAAACAAAACAGGATTATCTTATTATAAACCAATCTGGTATTACTTGTTTTAATTTTCATGATTCTTGATTTAATTCCACGTAATCAATAAAATCGCCATTGTCAAACTCCACTCTAAGAATACCATATTCAGTTGAATAATAAATAATTGCATTTTGGTTATAATTGTTTTCGAAATAGTAAACTTGATAATACCATTTGCCGTTTATTTCAATACTCATAACTCGAGGTGTATTGCTGTAAGTTAAAGGTATTTGGAACATATTAAATAACATATACGAGTTTGTTTGACCTATATAAAAATCTAACAGAGGTTCTCGATGAGGTTCATAATACATTTTAATTTGTAATGAAATACTATCAGATTTCAAAGAAGTTTTTTCCTCTTCAAATAAATTGTAAGTACTTGAATTACTGCTTATTTGGGCTTCAATAATATTATTTTGTTTCGAAATAACAAATAGAATCGTATCACCATTATTATCAACAAAACTCACATCCTGACCCTCCAAATACGGATTTTGGTTTTTCATTTCATCAGTAAGATAAAACTCACCTACTAAATCATTTTTCGTACAAGCCGTTGATAACAAACAGAATAGTGGAAATAATAGTATTATAAATTTTAGCTTAGCACGCATAGTAGTTAGTTTTTAATTATCTTGAAATATGTTTTTTGTTCATCATTTTCGTGTTTTACAAAATAAATACCTTTTTTTTGTTTACTTAAATCAATTTTTAGAGAATTTATATTTGAAAAGTTAAAATTATAAAATTAATTCATAAAAACAAAACCACAAATTAATTTCTTAAAAGGCTGATATTTTGGTAGTTAAAAAATAGTTTATGCTCAATCAAAATAAAGCATGCTATCGTCGCTCCTTTTTACTTTTCTATTATGTATATATCCTGAAAATCAACCGACTTGTCTTTTTGTCTCCCAGACCAATATCCGTAATGTTTCGATGCTATTTTAAGGCCTTTGCTTTTAATCATTTGTTCCAGAAATGTTTCGTCGAAAGCAACATTGGCCTCTTTAACTTTAGTGGTGTGCAAGTAATAGTTATTAAACTTATGATTAAATTTTATGCCATCATTTTCTTTCATTAGTCTTTTAGATACTTCATTTATAATGAAAAAAGTTGCAAAACACTTACCTCCACTTTTTAATACTCTACTAATTTGGTCAAGATAAGCACTAACATCAACCGGCATCATGTGGGTGAAAACGGAAGTTAAAAAGATAAAATCGCCAGAGCCAATAAAGACTCTCCCTTTTGGCGGTGCATAAGGATTTCGTTTACCAGTTAAGTTTTTCAATAATATCAATTGGTAAATAATAAATACGACGAATCAGCCTTCTGGTTGCAGGTCTCAATGAATAATAAATATCTCTTTTATCAATCATAATATATTTTTTGCGCAAAATTAGTCTTAATTATAAAATCACCTAAAATATTGTTTGAATAATTTACTTTTCAATACCTCTTTATAATTAAATTAGGGTTAATTATTTTCTAAATGGTACTGTTCAAAAAATTGATAATTAATCGGTTTTTTAAAAGGCCGGATTTTCTTTTTTCCCGATACTGATTATAAAGTTTTACTGCTCCGGTCTCTTATTAATCAGAATCTTAAAAGCCGGCCCAAATATGCCTTTGTCCTTTCCACCCATTTCACTTCATCATTCTCCCGATCCCTCGGGATTCGACATTCAACATTCCTTTGAACGCCGAACACAGATTAACGATTTGAGATTTTTGAAGTGTGTTATCTGTCCCATATCAACCTCATTGCTCACAATTCATAATTCATAATTCGTAATTCGTAATTCGTAATTCATAATTCGTAATTCATAATTCCTTTGAGCACCGATTAACGATTTGAGATTTTTGAAGTATGGTTTTTAAAGTTGATATAAAAACTACGGTATGCTGAGCAAATGCAACGCGGCTAATACGAAGCCTTAAACTGCTCAAGAAACTTTAAATCGTTTTCAAAAAACAGTCGAAGATCGTTGATTTGGTATTTGAGCATGGTAATTCTCTCTATGCCCATACCAAAGGCAAAACCTGTATATTTTTTGCTGTCTATCTTACAGGATTCCAGCACATTTGGATCGACCATGCCGCAGCCTAGAATTTCAACCCAACCTGTATATTTACAAACATTGCAGCCTTTGCCTCCACAGATATTACAACTTACGTCCATTTCGGCCGAAGGCTCTGTAAAAGGGAAATATGACGGGCGGAAACGGGTTTTGGTTCCTTCACCGAATAATTCCTTTGCAAAATAAAACAAGGTTTGTTTCAGGTCGGCGAAACTTACGTTGGTGTCAACATACAGTCCCTCTACCTGATGGAAAATACAATGTGCCCTGGCCGATATAGCCTCGTTGCGGAAAACCCTTCCGGGAGAAATAGTACGGATAGGAGGCTGGGTTGTTTCCATAACCCTAACCTGAACCGATGAAGTGTGGGTCCTCAGTGCAATATCAGGGTCTTTCTCAATGAAAAATGTATCCTGCATATCACGTGCCGGGTGGTCAGGAGGGAAATTGAGGGCCGTGAAATTATGAAAGTCGTCCTCTATCTCAGGGCCTTCGGAAACCGTAAATCCTATGCGTGAAAAAATGTCGATAATATCGTTTCTGACTATCGATAGAGGATGGCGGCTTCCTAGTGGGGCATGTGCAGGAAGACTTAAGTCCAAATGTGCTGATGCTACATCGGGGGAAGTTTCCAGGCCTTCTTTTATGCTGACGATCTTTTCCTGCACACTGCCTTTCAACTTATTGATAAGCTGGCCCATTTCCTTTCTCTCTTCAGGAGCAACATTTTTAAAGTCGGCAAAAAGTGCAGGAACAAGCCCCTTCTTGCTCAAGAACTTAATCCTGAATTCCTCAAGTTTCTCAATGCTATCGGCCTTGAAATCATCGACCTCCCTTAAATATTCTTCTATTTTGGTTTTCATCTCCAAATCCTTTATTCTAAAACTTCAATGGTCATGGCAACAGCTTTTAGGGGCTTGTCCCCTTTAGCTGTTTGTACGGCTGCTATTGCGTCAACAACCTCTATTCCCATAACTACCTCCCCAAAAACGGTATAACCACCGTCTAAATGAGGCGTACCACCAAGGGTGGCGTAAACTTGTTTTTGTTCGTCGGTAAAAGCATGGCCGGTTTGGGCACTCATCTGGTCTAAATACGATGCCGGCATAGTACGGCCCTGGACTATATAAAACTGGCTTCCCGAACTTTCCTTCCTGGGGTTGACATTATCCGGCATCCTGGCAGCTGCCAAAACACCTTTCTTATGAAAATGGTTCGGCAGAATCTCGGCAGGAATGGTATATCCCGGATCCGGGCGGCCGTCGGCATTGCTTCCTCCCTGGATCATGAACTGTTTTATTATTCTGTGAAAAGGAGAATTATTATACCAGCCCAGCTTTATAAGCTTAATGAAATTGTCGCGATGCAAAGGTGTGTCGTTATATAGTTTTGCTGTTATATCACCATATGAAGTGTGAATTACAACCAAAGTTTCAGGCTTTGCATTTTGAGCCAAAACATTCAGGCTTATTAAAATGCTAAATATCAGTAATATCCTTTTCATTTCCGTATCAAATTATAAATAATCGGCAAAATTAAGAAAAATGGGTGAGGATTCGGTAAGTTGGGGAAATATAGCAGGATATTATGGCTAATCCTTTTTTTTGATGTGCTGTGTTATTTTATTAAACCTGCTTTTACTCTTTCTTTTTGCAAATTGAGTCTTCCCCGCCTGCCAAAATGTTTATGACGGGCAGGTTTCTGCGATATAGTTGAATCGATATTATACGAAGAAGCACGGAGAAGGCAAGGAATTTCTCAAAAAGGAAGCTGTTCTGTGTACATAAGAAGTAAAACTTAATCATGGATATGGCATTGACTTATTGGTCGAATAAAAGCAAGCAGCTCATTTTCGCGTTTATAAAAAAACTTTGACGACCTGCAGCTTATTAAACAATGAAATATGCTAACATAACTAATGTCAATAGTACATAAATTCCATAATAATCAATATCATAATTGTGTTTCCTTAGTGTCTTGGTGGCTAGCTATCAATACTTTGCCACGAAGGCACTAAGGCACGAAGTTTCACCAAGCAATTTATATAATGTATAAGCATCTGATAATAAATACATAAAACCTGGCATTATTATGCAAAACTTCCGTTGAACCCCAAACGCCAAACGCCGAACGCCAAACGCCAAACCCCATATTAATTATTTATTCATTTCTTTCACTGCCTCCACAAAGCATTTCCTGCAAAGCGGCTCATACGAATCGGTTTCGCCAAGAACCACAAGTTTGTCGTCCTTTATGGTGCGATGCGAATATGAGGCCAGATTACCACAACGCATGCAAATAGCATGTACCTTGGTAACATATTCCGCTGTTGACATCAGCAAGGGAATCGGGCCGAAAGGCTTGCCGAGGTAATCCATGTCGAGGCCGGCAATAATCACCCGCTTGCCTTTATTTGCCAATTGGTCGCAAACATCTACGAGCTCGTTGCTGAAAAACTGGGCTTCATCAATGCCAACGACCTCGAAATCCTCGGCATAAAAAAGTATTTGAGATGCGTTTTGTACCGGCGTTGACGAAACTTTATTCTTGTCGTGGGAAACAACATCCTCCTCATCATATCGCACATCAACGGCAGGCTTGAATATCTCAACCTTTTGCCCGGCAATCTTTGCCCTTTTGAGCCTGCGAATCAGTTCCTCGGTCTTGCCCGAGAACATGGAGCCACAAACTACCTCAATCCAACCTGCGCGATTAGAATTATTTCTGTCTTTTTCGAGAAACATCCCCTAATTAAACGATATTATATTAATTTTGAAAAGTACAAAAATAAGGAGTTTTCGCAAATGGTAAAAAGTAATTTATTGACAAGCATAAGCCTTGATATTGATACGTTTAAGGCTCATTTAAAGAGAATGTCCAAAGAAGGATATAGCATTCATAAACTGGATAAGGACCTACTCTTGCAAAAAACACGCGATCTTTATGACAATATTTCGCAAATGGAAGTAATGGGTGGGCAACATCTGGATTTGCCCGAAAAAGTCGAAAACAAAGTTGTTGAGACTCCGTTTGAAGGAAAAAAAGAAGCGGTGCAAGCAATAGTTGATCCCGCTCCCGAGAAAATAAAAGAAACTGAAAATATAGCCTCAGCAGAAATACGGCAGCAAAACATGACTGAAGAAAATATCAGTATTGAAACTGCCCACAAAGCAGATACATCGGTAATTATCGACTTCGAGGATGTATCTGATTTAAAGTCAGATACAGAAACTTTTGATGATGGCAAAGAAACTCTGCAAGAGGAAGAGTTAAGGCAAGAGGAAAAAGAACAACCAGTGCCGGAATCAACTTACGATTTGTTTTCTGCCACTTCGGAAACCCTGAGTGATAAATTTGCCACAACGGAAGAAAAAAGCATAGCCGACAAATTAAAACTTAGTAAACTGGAAGATCTGCGATCGGCTATCGGCATTAACGAAAAATTCCTCTTCATCAACGAACTGTTCAACGGAGACATGAGCCGCTATAACAAAGCCCTGGACGAATTAAACTCCATGCAAAACAAAACAGGCGTGGATACTTATATCATGGAACTAAAAATTGAAAAGCAATGGAACGACGATGACGACGCATTTATTAAGTTCAAGGAACTGGTTGACAGAAAATTCAATTGATGATGAAACGGTCAGTATTTTTAATTTCTTTAATGCTGTTAATACATCTTGCTGAAGGACAGGATGTTGACTATGCAAGAACTTGTCTTAACAAACTAACTTCCAAAGCGTTTCATGGTAGGGGATATGTAAAAAAAGGGGATAAAAAAGCAGCCGCTTTTATTGCGGAGGAATTTAGAAAGGATAATTTAAGCAGCTTTGGAGAAGACTATTTCCAATATTACAGTTTCCCCATAAATACTTTCCCGGGAAAAATAACTCTCGAAATAGATGATGGGAAACTAATTCCCGGAGAAGATTTCGTTATAAGCTGCTCGAACAAATCAACCGATGGGGAGTTTAATTTAGTTTATCTCCCCGACGATATTGACAACGACTCCTTATTTGCCGATTATTATTCGGTAAACAACTTCAGGCCAAATGATATTCTTGTCGCTAAAGCCAATCTGAGAGGTCTTTACGGCAAGGCTTTCGAAGGAATTGCGGGAGTTATGTTGCTGAGCGACAAAAGCCCGTGGTGGCATGTATCCAACGGGGCATTTATAAATAATACAATCTGGATAAAGGCTAAATCATCCAAATTCATAGATAAACCGGCAAAAGCAAGGATTAAGTTCAAGAACGAATTTTTTGCGGATTATCAAACCCAAAATATTGTAGGTTTTGTAAAAGGAAAAAAATATCCCGATAAATATTTTGTCTTTACTGCCCATTACGACCATCTGGGAATGATGGGAAACAAAGCATATTTCCCCGGGGCAAACGACAACGGCAGTGGCACGTCAATGATCCTGGATCTGGCCCGCCATTATTCGCTAGCTGAAAACCGCCCCGATTATTCCATTGTTTTTATAACTTTCAGCGGTGAGGAATCAGGGCTTCACGGTTCGCGTTATTTTGCCGAAAACCCGATTTTCGACCTAAAGAACATCGAACTCCTGATAAACCTCGACATGGTAGGCAGCGGCAGCGAAGGGATCACTGTTGTAAACAGCAGCATTTATAAAGACCTGCTTGAGAAAATGAGAGGAATAAACGACGATTATTCGTTTTTGAAACAGATTAAGGAAAGAGGTGAATCATGCAATAGCGACCATTGCCCTTTTTATCAAAAAGGTGTAAAAGCGGTCTTTATATATACCATGGGCGATGAGCTAAAGGAATACCACACTATTAACGACAAAGCGGATGATTTTCCATTTACGGCTTATGACGGGCTGTTTAAATTGTTGACCAGGCTGGTGAAAAATAATTGAATTATGTCGAAGCTTTATATAGTACCCACTCCCATAGGCAACCTCGACGATATGACGTTTCGTGCCATAGAGGTGTTAAAAACAGTTGACTTGATATTGGCTGAAGATACGCGGACCAGCGGTAATCTATTGAAGCATTTTGGTATCGAAAACCGCATGATGTCCTATCACCTTCATAACGAGCATCGCCTAATCGAATCCCTGTCACAACGAATCGCCAACGGCGAAACAATGGCATTGATATCCGATGCCGGGACACCGGCGATATCAGATCCCGGTTTCCTATTGACAAGAAAATGTATTGAGGACAGTATTGAAGTAGAATGCCTGCCTGGAGCAACGGCTTTTGTGCCCGCATTGGTAAACTCGGGTTTGCCTAACGACAAGTTCTTTTTCGAGGGCTTCCTGCCTCATAAGAAAGGAAGGCAATCAAGGCTGAAAGAACTTGCCGAATACAAACAAACTATAGTTTTTTACGAATCGCCCCACAGATTGTTAAAAACCCTGAAGCAGTTGATAGAATTTTTCGGCGCTGAGCGAAAAGTGTCCGTTTCAAGGGAACTGACAAAAATTCATGAGGAAAAAATCAGGGGCAATTTGCAGGAAGTTTACGGTCATTTCGAGCAAAAAACCATCAAAGGCGAGATCGTAATCGTTTGCGCCGGGAAACCCAGCTGAACAGATCATTTTTCATAGCGTTCGATAGCGTACACCATTGTTCGTTTCCCGGCTATTTCTTGGCTGTGTTTCATTATTGTCATGACAACGTATAACGCTGTATATCAGTACTAATTGATTTTTGGCACACATATTGTTAAGCAATAATTTATAAACAATAAAATTATCATAAATTTCAATCTTTAATAATAAAATCAAAAACGATGAAAACTGTAAGATCAACACTGTTATTGGCGGCATCAATTTTTATGCTGTCGGGGCTAATGGCCCATACTACAAGTTTTGTTATGGAGGAAGAAGCTTATATAAACGATATTCCGATGGACACTCACGAAGTTGCTTCCAACAATATATTTGAAATTGCGATCGCTAAAGAATTTCAGATGGAAGAAGAGTCGTATTTCGACGATATTCCGTTTGATACCCAGACTATAGCATCGCAAAGCATATATAAAATTGCAATGAACGAAGAGTTTGAGATGCCGGAGGAAAAATTTATAGACGACATTCCTTTCAACACAAGAAAAGTTGTGCACAACATAAGATGCATAAGATAAAAAGTAAAAAATTTTTATTGTAATAATTGGTTTCATAATGATTAAATCCCGTCTCGCCCCAGGCAAGGCGGGGTTTTTGGTTTCAGCCCTGTTTATCATATTGGCAACAACATCAAAGGGGGTTTATATCAACAAATTATTTTAATTAAATTTGTTGAAATTTTTTCCATGAAAAAGATAAGTCCGGCTACAATAATTATCGGTTTCTTGATAATCAGCAATTCGGTTTTTGCTTGCACAAATCTCTTGGTAAGCCCCGGGGCCTCAAAAGACGGCTCCTCGTTTTTAGTTTATTTAAACGACGGCGAATGGCTGTATCATCTCAATCAAACGCCCGCACAGGATCACGACATCAGCGATTCGTTGACATTCAGGAGCATGAGCGGCAAATCATTTAAGATACATCAAGTGGCCCACACTTATGCCATTATCGGTTTTCAGATGAACGAACATCAACTGTCCATCGGAGAGACCACTTTTTTAGGCCGCGAGGAGTTGTGGGACAAGGAACAGCCCCTGAAATACTGGGAATTAATGCGATTGGCTCTGCTCAGGGCCAAAACCGCACGTGAGGCTATAAAAGTAATGACTAGCCTCGCCGATACATACGGATATGGTAGTGAGGGCGAAACCTTCTCCCTTGCCGACCCCCGGGAAGCATGGTTGCTGGAAATGATAGGCACGGGTGGAAAAGGCGGTGCAGTTTGGGTTGCCAGGCGAGTGCCCGACGGTTATATTACTGCTCATGCAAACCATTCGCGTATAGGGCGGGTCCCCACCGATGACCCTGAAAATTGCTTATATTCAGACAACTATAAACAGTTTGCCATAGATGCCGGTATCTTTAATCCCAACGAAGGCGTTGATTTTCGTTTCAACGATGTTTACGACCCTCCCTCCACGGCACATTTAAAATATACCGAGACCAGGGTGTGGAGCATCTTCCGCCGGGCTGCTCCATCGCAGGAGTTTTCTTCCGCTTACAACAGAAACCTCAAAGGGTCGGAAACCTATCCCCTATTCATAAAACCCGACAAAAAACTTTCGTTGAAAGACGTTTTTTCTTTGATTCGCGATCATTATGAAGGCACGGAGTTCGACATGAGGAAAGACATGGCCGCAGGCCCTTCCGGCAACCCCAACCGCCCCCGGCCTCTGGAATGGGAAATAAATGCTGCAAGATACAGTTGGGAAAGGCCGGTATCAACATATAATACAGCATTTTCCTTTGTAGCCCAAATGCGTGAATTCCTCCCCGACGAAATAGGTGGCATCTGTTGGTTCGCTGTCGATGACACTTATACAAACTGCTATTTCCCAATATATTGCAACAACACACAAATTCCGGAAGCTTTTACTAAAGGCGATATAAAACATTATTCACCCGAATCAGCATGGTGGGCATTTAATTATGTAGCCAACTTTGCTATGCTGCGTTATAATTTGATGGTTGAAGATATAAAAAGCGTCCAGCAAACCCTGGAGGATGGTTTTATAAATCAGCAAAAAGGGATAGAGACGGCCGCACTCAGTTTAGATAAGCAAGACAGAATAGACTTCCTAAGTGCTTATTCCGCTTATGCCGGGAGAAAAGTACATAAAGCATGGGTCGAACTTGGTGAATTGCTGGTCTCAAAGTATAATGACGGCTATGTGAAAGACCCTGAAAACAATATAATATCAAAGTCTTACAGCAAGGAATACCTCAACAAAATAGTTGAGCAAGAAGGTGATAGATATAAAATTGATGATTAAAGCCATTTGCTACATACAAATACTACTTTTGGTCTTTACGGTGAACAACACCTATTCCCAGAAAACGGATAGTTTGAAAAATCTTCTTTCAAAATCAACCAGCCCGGAAAAGCGGCTCCCAATACTATTAAACTTATGTTCTGAATATCAATACATCAACAGCGATACGGCAGCCTACTATATTCATCAGGCTATTTCACTGAACAACAATTTCAACTTAAAAAAATACAATAGCAGGATCCAGGTATCTTATGCTGACATCCTTGTTTTACAAGACAGCATTAGCAAGGCCCTGGATATTTACAATACGGTAAAAACCGACTTTTTGAAGGAAGGGGAATTAAAGTATTTGACGAAAGTTTACCTTGTTGCCGGAAACATTTATTTGATGAACGAAGACTATCCCAATGCCCTTTCAGATTATAATTATGGATTGATACTGGCCGACAGTTTGTCGTTAAACGATTTAATACCACATTTTTACAATAATATAGGGGGCATTTACTTCAATATAGGCAGCGCAAAAAAGCTTATGATAATTACTTAAAGGCTGCTGGTTTCTTCAAGTTGAACGCCGACACCTTTAATTTGGCAATAGCCTACGCCAACATCTCGAATATTTATATCAACTCGGAACAAGAAGACCTTGCCTTTGAATCGTTAAAAATGGCAACCCGGCTGTTTGAGAGAACACAAAACTATTTTCGCATTTCGGAATCATATATCTCTTATTCAAAATTGTACCTAAAAAAGGGGGAGATGCAAAAAGCCTACGAAAGCATTCAAATGGCAATTGAGGCGATAGACAAGGAAGGGAATTCATATATGGGGCCAAAAACATTGGCACATAGTTCAATTCAGTTAGTCCTGGGGCAAGTGTTGCTTAAAATGGACAGCCTTCAACAATCGGAAAAAGCACTTCTTAAATGTTTTGACTTGTCGAAAGAAAACAATTTTTACAATAATAGCAGCTTGGCGGCCCGGAACTTGTCATCGCTTTATAAAACCATGGGCAAATGGCAAACGGCTTTTAAGTACCTGGAAACATCAATCGAGTTCTCCAATATTTCGCGAAACGATGAAAAACTGAACAGGCTTGCGAAAAAAGAGTTGGATTATACCATAGAAAAACAAAAGCGCAAACAGCAGATAATGTTGCTCGAACAAAAGAACGAACAAACGCGAAACTATTGGCTGTTGGCAACCGGTGTGTGCTTTCGTCCGTGCTTATAAGCATAATTCTTTTTCTGCTCTATTGGTTGGAGAAAAACAAGCGCCTCAGGACCCTTGAATCGGAAAAAGCCATACACAAGGATTTGGATTACAGGAACAATACAGGAACAAGGAACTGGCAACTTTTGTTTTGTAATCTGCTATTAATCTTAAGTAGCTCCGTAAATTTCTTTTAAATATTTTACTGCGCTTCCTTTGTGCCGTTCATATTTTATTTTTATGCAAAAGAAAAAAAACAATGATTCGTCGAAGGTTTTAATGGATGAGCTTGATAGATTGATCTCCAAAAAGGAAAAAGAAAATTCTGCCTTAAAGCTTTTATTAAACATCGATAAAAAGACCGTTTCAAAAAAAAATCAAAATAAATTATTCAATTAAAAAACATTATCATGAAAAAAATCTTAATTTTCGCGATTTCAATTATTTCAATTACAGGGCTTAATGCACAATGGACACAATTAAACCCGGGCACAAACGCTAGTTTTCAGGATATCTGCGTTTCGCCCACCGACAATAATTACATATTCGTTGCCGGGGGCGATAAGATGTACAAATCAACGGACGAAGGCGACAGTTGGACCGAAATGAACCAATCGCTCACCACCACCCTTTGGGGCATTAGTTTCCCTACCAACAGTATCGGTTACGTATGCTCAAACGATGGCTATGTACTAAAAACCACGGATGGTGGAAATAGCTGGAGCATCAGCCTGCAAATAAGCACAGGTGGTTTTCGACAGGGTATCCTTTAAGGATGCCAACAACGGGATAGCCTCTGGTTACGGCATTTACACAACCAGCGACGGAGGGGCAAACTGAACAAAGGCACAAGACAACGGAGCCACATGGATAGTGTTGAAAAACGATTTTAACGCTATATTCGGAACGGTAAGTTTTTATGACGACATGCATGGTTTGGCCGGGGGTGCCGGAAAGGTTTGGTTATCGGATAACGGCGGTTTAGCTTGGACAGAATACACAAGCCCCGGGTTCGGTATCAACAGGGCGGCTGTGAGAATGGATTACGACACTTGTTTTATCAGTGGAGAAGACGGACTGATTTATAAGACTACCGACCATGGCAACAATTGGACGCTCGATGGCGATTTTAACGGATATTTGCTTCGTGATATGACTATCTATCCAAATCCTTCTTCCGGCATGGTTTATATAAAAACCCACGATGTCCCGGTTGAAGATTTTGATATAAGTATATTCAGTATTGCCGGAGAACTAATTTATAAGGAACACCATTCTTACGATGCTAACATTATATCATTCGACGCCTCCGAAATGGAAGCAGGCCTATATTTGGTTGCCATAATTAACAAGGCAAGGAAATACACCTCCAAACTGATCATTAAGCACTAATTCACAAGTTGTTATAACATACCGGTTAATAAACCGCGTTTTAATTTGCATAGGTTTTTTCATTTTATAGTTGACGGTTTTATCAAAAAACTGCACTCCTCAAACCCCTACCATTAAAAATGGCGGGGGTTTTTCTTAAAAATAATTAAGAAAACACTATATCCTGTGGCAAGGCGTTTGCATTAAAGCACTAAATATTAGTATAAACATGAAACTTAAACATTTGCAAATAGCATATTTAGCTGTATTTTTGCAATATAAAAACAGAGAATCATGGAAGATCAGAATAATGGAATAGAGGAAATAAAACACAAAAACAATAATTTGTGGATGTATATTGTATTAATAGTTCTTGCATTGGGAATTATAGGCCTATCTGTTTATATGATTTCGATAAAGAAGGAATTGAGCGGGCTTGTTGCCGAGAAAGAATCACAACGTTTGGAACTCGTTGAGGAATTGGACAGCTTGATGCGGGAACATGAGAGTTTCAAGATTTCCTATGGTGAGATGTCCGACTCGCTGGTAAGCATGGACAGCCTTATACAGTCGAATGCCAAAGAAATCAAGAAACTGTTGGATTACAAATGGGAATACTATAAAATCAAAAAGAAACTTTCGAGACTGCAAATCGTTTCTCAAAAGTATGTACGACAAATGGATTCCTTATACACAGTAAACTCTACTCTTACTGAGCAAAATCTGCAGATGAAGGAAGAGATACAAATTGAAAGGCGGAGAAACAAAAACCTGGCACAACAAAAAGATGAGTTGAGCAACAAAGTTGAAGAAGCTTCTATATTGGGATCATATAACATTGTTGCAGGTGCATACAGGGTAAAAGGCAATGGCAGTGAAGTTAAAACCGATAAAATCAGGAGGACTGACAGAATAAAAATATGTTTTACCCTAAGCGGGAATTCCATTGTTGCACCCGGTCCGAAATCAATATACTTAAGAATTGCCCAACCCGACAAAAAAATCCTAAGCAAAGGAAGAGGCGATCAATATACTTTTGTTCACAAGGGCGAAACACTTCAGTATAGCGCAAGAAAAGATATTGACTACCAAAACGAGGCAGTTGATATCTGCATGCGCTGGAACAAAAGGAGCAGCCAGAATCTTAAAGCGGGTGTTTACCACATTGATATCTTCGATGGTGATGCCAATATCGGGCATACTACTTTCGAACTAAAATAAAGATAATTAAAACGGACTTCAGGCTTCGATAATCAGAAAAGGGGAAATCCGGATGTCGGATGTCGAATGTCGAATGTCGAATGTTGAATTACGAATCCTGAGGGGTTGGGATGAATGATGAGGTGGGGGAAAGGAATTACGAATTACGAATGTCGAATAACTAATGACGAACTTTGAGTCCGGGGGGATCGGGAGAATTATGAAGTTTATAAGGAACAAAAAACCTGCCTCGATATTCGGTTTTCGGTATTAAAAAAATGAACAATGAATTATACTCACCGTCAGACTGCGCAAAAACCTCACCAGCATTTTCATTAAAAAACCACACAATATTTTAGCATAAAAGAGATCAAGATCCTTGGCTATCTCACTGATAATGCAGTATCTTCATACTGTAAATCAGAGAGAAGAGATCATGGACTTTATTAAAGGATTCGACAGAAACCAATTGGTGATGATGGACTTTGAAGCCAATGTTGGGCATGACTCCCGGGCAAGGGACGTGGATTGGTTCGTTGATGCCCTGCCCATGGGCGAACTTGGCTTCAATAATGTTTTGCTTTCAGAAGGGAGACCACCGTACAAAGCATCGGATATGTTAAAACTATTTATGTGCGGCTACAAAAAGGACCTTCGCACTTCACGGAAGCTGGAGGCAGCATGTAAGATAAACATTGCTTATAAACTAATCTCAAAACCCTTCGAACGGGAAATTGTGCTACTTTTACAATTGATAATGGGGTTTGTGCGCAGACTCCCGTTGGGCATAAATGAAGAAAAACACAAGTATTTTGTTAGTACGGGCTAATGTTGTATATTTGCACGTATATTTAAAAGTGGAAAATCATGGACACAAAATTAACTTTGAAACTAGACAAATTTGTGATTGAACAAGCAAAGGAATACGCCTCCTCTCACAAAAGGAGTTTATCAAGAATCATAGAATCTTATTTAAGATCACTGATTAATCGTGACAATAATAACGAGGAATCAAATTTTGAAATTTCACCTTTTGTAAAAAGCATATCAACTGGTGTTAATATCCCCGCAGACCTTGACTATAAATCTGAGGTTCTAAACCATTTGATCGAAAAACATAAATAGACATGAAGTTATTCTGGGACACAAACGTAATGCTTGACTTTCTGGGTGAACGTAAGCCTTTTTATACATCAGCCGCAAAAATTGCAACATTAGCAGACAAGAGAGAAGTAAAAGTCATTGTCTCTGCTTTATCTTATGCTACAATAAGTTATTTTCTGACTAAATATGAAGGACTTAATGGAACTAAAAACAAATTAAGAAAGTTCAAAGTAATATCTGAAATATGTGAATTGGACGAGTTAATAATTGAAAAAGGTTTGAATTCGGATTTTTCGGACTTTGAAGGCTCTTTACAATATTTTAGTGCATTGAGAACCGAATGCGACATAATAATAACCAGGAACGGAAAAGACTTTAAGAAATCTCAAATACCCGTAATGACACCTGATGAATTTCTAAATAGTTTAAAAGAATAACATCTACGCCCAACAATATATAATTTATGGCCGGTTAGGTACTAAATAGGGTCTGCTGAAAAACGCCTAACAACGTGAGGTATATATTGTTACACGATTCTTGTTAATTAGGGATGCAAACTTTTTTTAAGGATTCATTAAAAAAGCCTGCATTTTTTCCAAAAATCTTGTTTGCTAGCCCGTAGTACATCATCTACTTCGATATGCGGGGTTCGGGTTCGGGGTTTTGCGTTCGGCGTTTGGCGTTTGGCGTTCGGCGTTCGGCGTTCGGGGTTCGGCGTTTGGCCGTTCATTAATATGGTTGACGCTATATTCAGTATTTTGAATTTATTGTTAATAACATATTTTACATTTTTTATCAAACATACGTATATTTGTTTTGTAAAGTGGGGCGTAGAGGGGCTCTGCTGGGGAGCAACCCCTCAAGGGACAACTTTACCGAGTGAAAATGCGAGGGGAGGGAATTAGTTTTCTCCCCTGTTTTCATGTTCAAAGACATGCATATCTTCAATCGCTTATACCTAAAAAACCCCATCTTTTTCATTTATTATATCTACTACTGGTTTGTAGAGATCTAACTCAAACTGTTTTCTTCCCAGTGACTGTTCCAGATCACGTATCCGTTTCATGAGTTCAATGTTTTTACTGGCTTCCGGTACTTTTTGCACAACAACATGCTCCGTGGCAGCATTCTTGGAATTATTACGAATCCAATTGTATATGGCCCTGTCGCTGACTTCATATATCAGTGATAGCTCTCTTGCCGTGATTTTCCCCGAATCCAGTAAATCCACTTTCCCCTTTTTAAAGGCAGTACCAAATGTCCGCCTTGTCTTTCTGTTAACTCTCATGACCACTAATTTAATTGTTTTCAACTGAATATAGTGTCAACCTATATCATGAACTAACAAAAGGAATCCCGAGGGATCGGGATGAATGTTGAATGTTGAATCCCGAGGGATCGGGAGAATGACGAAGTGAAAAGGGATTTCGAATGGAGATATTGGGTTACTAGATTTGTTTAAGTTCTCCGCATTCCGGAATATTCATTTCATAAGAAAACTTGGATAAAACACTATAAATCTTTTATGGTTTGTCTTATATTTTAAAAAAGCCGAGACCATTCAGTCTCGGCTTTTTTTAAATTCTTGTATATCAAGTTATTACTTTAATGCCCACTTCCTATAACCTTAAATTTATCACCAGTTTCCTCAATAATCAGTTTATATTTTTCGGCACTATATCCGGGCTGTTCCAATTTAGGGGCAATATATTTATAACCTTCCGGAACAGGAACGGCAGTTTTAACATTGCCATCCATATATTTAACGAACAAATCCTGATAAAGCTTTTTCCATCTTGCAAAGGTTCTCTCCGCAACGGAATTTGAGTAATCTGTAAGGTATTCAATGGCGACATCCCTATCGGTTTCCATTAACGCAAGTGCTCCGGCATCAATTGCAGGGGTGAATTTAATAAAGCTTTTTTCGAGCTCTTGTTGAACTTTGGCGATTTCGGGATGTATAGCATTATATTTTGTGTAGGCAAAGTTTTCCACCATATTGAAGATCCAGAAACCTGAGGTCTCTGAAAACTCCATCATAGCACCATTGCCAACAGCAAAATTAAAAGGTATCTCGGTAATGCTTGTGTACATTGGCATATAAACAGTCCCCGCAGCGTCGTCAACGCCCCACCAGATAATTCCACCTATTCCGTCGGGCAGCCAGGAGCGGCTTTGGGCGATAAAGGAGAAGCCTGTTTGTTGGGTAGCCGTGGCACGCTCGTTGCAATATTGAACTCCGTCAACTTCCCATGTTAGCGGACGCCAGCGATAGGGAACGCCAAAAGGGCCTGCCCCAACATCCTTGCTCATATCAAGCTCGGTTCCTTCAAGGTGGTTGCGCATAAACATCATCATATCGTGGACACTAACTTTTTTGTCGGGTTTTATCCAAAGAGGCATCCTGTTCGATGCGTAATTTTCAGGAGTTATCGGGCTGCCTTTTATATGTTCTTTTTTATGTGTGATGTTTCCTTTAGCATAGTCCCAATATTTGTCCATACCGTCGGCAACCTGGTCGAACATCGACCATACCCGGATTTCGCAGAAGCGCGCACCGCCAAAATCCACCGGCGCATAAACATCGGAAAAACTGAATTTTTTGTCGGGTCCCTTATACAAACCATTATCCCTGGCAAAGGAAATAACGTCTTTTGCGTAAACTACCTCAATTCCTTCGTTGAAGATCATGTCCATGTTTTCGGAAGAAATGGAGGTTTTTTTGTTTTCCAGCGGGAAAGTCGTTATCCTTGCTTGATTAGCGTGGCCTGCAACATAGCCGTCAGGGATTCTCATGGCTACCCAAACAGCACCTTTAGCATCTTTACCCTTACCTATCATCTCGAGTATCCATGCTTCGTTTTTGTCGGCTATCGAAAACGATTCACCTTCACTGTAATAACCATATTTCTCGACCAGGCCTGTCATTATCTTTATTGCTTCGCGAGCCGTTTTCGAACGCTGTAAGCCCAGATATATCAGGCTGCCGTAATCAACTATGGCAGCTGGCTGGTGATGCAGTTGTGAAAGCCCTCCATAAGTTGTTTCACCAATAGAAACCTGATGTTCGTTCATGTTTCCAACAACATTATAGGTCTCGGCGGCTTGTTCTATCTGACCCAAATACTTTCCGGTATCCCATTCGTAAACATCCATCATCGTTCCGGCTGGCCATTTGGCGGCAGGCCAGTGATAAAGCTCGCCATATAGAATATGGGAATCGGCAGCATAAGAAATCATCACCGATCCATCAGCCGATGCTCCTTTGGTTACCAAATAATTAGTACAAGCATCAGCATTGTAATCCACAAAACTTAAAACTAGTACCAAAAAAAACAATCTTAATATTCTTTGCATAATTCTTTAATTTAAAGGCCTTTAACAAAAGACAAATAGTTATGGTTTATAAAGCGGCAAATTTAATATAATCTTCCGAACATGCTTGTTTTAAGCGGTTTTTAACAAGTTTTTACATAAAAGAAGTGTATTCCGCCCAAGAAAATTTTACAAAGCTCACAAGATTTTTAGTGCCGATATTTTATCCTTATCCAGTTGCCGGCTAAGTGCGTCAAGATTCTCAAACTTTCTCTCGTCGCGCATCCTTTCAACAAAGGATATGGTAATCTGCTGATTGTATATCTGTTCGTTAAAATCGAACATATTGACCTCGATGGTCAATTCGCCATCATTGATGGTAGGTCGGTAACCTATATTGCACATTCCTTTATAGCATTTGCCCATCCAGTGCACGCGGCAAGCATAAACGCCAACGGCAGCAATCAGCTTATACTCATCGGCAACCTCGATATTTGCCGTCGGGAAACCCATTCCCCTTCCATTTGCATTGCCATAAACCACCTTTCCGGTAATCGAGTATTCGTAGCCCAAAAGCATATTTGCAACTCCAACCTTACCTGCTTCAAGAAGCTGGCGGATCTTGGTCGAACTTATCGTGAGGTCGTTGATCTTTTGCTCGCTGATCTGCTCGACCGAAAAATTGAATTTACGCCCCAACTCAGCCAGATCATCGAAACCGCCCCTTCTGTTCCTGCCAAAATGATGGTCGTAACCAATAATAAGCTTTGCCGGGTTTATCTTATCTACAACCATATCCTTAATGAAGTCATAAGAGGAGGTTCCAGCGAAATGCTTGGTAAAACCGACAATTATCAAATGGTCTATTCCTGCCTCTTCAAGTCGGTTGATCTTTTTTTCCTGAGTGTTGATGAACTTCAGATCACTGCTGTCGAGGCCTAGCACTATGCGCGGATGCGGATAAAAGGTTATCACCACCGTTTCGCCACCGATTTTTTTGGCATCGGCCTTCATTTTTTCTATTAAGGCCTTATGGCCCAAATGAACGCCATCGAAAGTACCAATCGTTACAAGGGTGTTTTTAATTGGTTTAAAGTCTTTTATGCAATTGTATATCTTCAAAACCCGGAATTATTTTATAACAAACTCATTAGCAATTAAATACTCTGCTATTTGCACGGCATTGGTGGCGGCGCCCTTGCGCAGGTTGTCGGCAACTATCCACAAATTCAAGCTTTTTGCCTGAGAGAAATCCCTTCTTATCCTGCCGACAAAAACCTCATCTTTATCTTTGGCAAAAACCGGCATAGGATAAATATTGGCTTCGGGCATGTCCATAACTACTATGCCCGGCATAGCACCCAAAAGGCGTCTCACCTCAAAGAGGTCAAAGTCGTTTTCAAATTCTATGTTTACCGCTTCCGAATGCCCTCCGTCAACCGGAACTCTCACTACTGTGGCCGTCAATGCAATGTCCTTGTCGAGGATTTTATGCGTTTCATTTACTAATTTTATTTCCTCACTGGTATAATCATCCTTTACAAAATCGCCGGCATGCGGAATAAGGTTCATGTCGATTTGATGTGGATATGCCTTGTCGGCAGTCGTTTCTTTCGCCCTTTCGGCCAAAAGCTGCTTAATCCCTTTTGCCCCGCTCCCGGTAACCGACTGATAGGTAGAGACGACCACTCTTTTTATGCCATATTTATTATGCAAGGGCGAAAGGGCCATAAGCAATTGTATAGTTGAGCAATTCGGGTTTGCGATAATAAAATTGCCTTTTTTTATGCTTTTGCCATTAATTTCGGGGATAACCAAAGGGACATTATCGTCCATGCGCCATGCAGAGGAATTGTCGATGACATAACAGTTTATTTCAGCAAATTCGGCTGCCCGTTTTTTCGATATTTCGGCACCGGCCGAGAAAATAGCTATGTCGGGTGCCTCTTCCAAAACATCGTCGATGCCGATTACCTTATGCGTTTGCCCGCGAAACCCGATTTCAGACCCCAGCGATCTTTCAGAGGCTACGGCATAAAAATTGTCGATGGCGACATTCCTCTCTTCCAACACCTTTATCATTTTCCTGCCAACTAAACCTGTTGCGCCAACAATAGTTAAATCCATATAAGCATTTAATTATTTTGTATATATTTATAGTTTAAAACTCAATCGACAAAATTATAAAAAATGAAGCAATTATTTACCCTGATTTGTCTTCTGCCCATATTGGCGTTTACCCAAATAAACGAGGATTTCTCAGATGGCAATTTCACTCAAAACCCGCCATGGACGGGCGACACGGAAAATTTTACGATTAATGGCGATTTGGTTCTGCGACTTGATGACGACGGGGCGGGCGAATCGGGACTTTTTACGAACAACAGCTTGGGCATTAATTGCGAATGGCGTTTCTGGGTAAAATTGTCGTTCAGCCCGTCGGCAAACAACAATGCCAGGATTTATTTGTTAAGCGAGAACGGGGATTTCGTAAATCAAGCCAATGCTTATTTCTTGCAGTTGGGAGAGTCGGGCAGCGACGATGCCATTGAGCTTTTCAGGCAGGACGGAAGCGAAAAGGTATCCGTTTGCCGGGGCGAGGATGGCCTTATTTCCTCTTCCTTCGCCTTGGGAATAAAAATTATCAGGAACACTGATGGCCTTTGGCAGGTCTTCGCCGACGAAGCCGGAGGCGAAAATTATAAACTTCAGGCCGAAGGGCTTGATAACACATATCAAAACACTGGTTATTTTGGCTTTTATTGTAAATACACATCGAGCAACAGCGGCAAATTTTATTTCGACAACATCTATGTGGGGGATATTTATGTTGATACTGAACCGCCTGTTTTACAGAACACCATCACCTTAAGCGACAGCAGTTTGCTTTTGACGTACAACGAGGCCCTTGATACCGCTTCAGCGGAAAACATATTAAACTATTCCGCCAATAATCAGTTGGGGAACCCCGAACGGGCAAAACTCGATGATGTTGATAATTCGATGGTGGAACTAATTTTTGCCGAAAAATTCCCAAATGGTCAACAAAACACATTAAGCATCGGAAACATTGCGGATATTGCAGGAAACATGACCGAGGCCCAGGAGGTGGAATTCATGTTCTTCGTTGCCCGGGGGAACGACCTGATCATAAACGAAATAATGGCAGATCCTACTCCTGTTGTGGGTTTGCCCGGGTTTGAATATCTCGAAATACATAATTTATTGCCGCATGCAATAAAGCTCAACGGATGGACGCTGCAAATAGGCAGCAGCAGCAAAACATTTGAAAATGTTGAAATAGAGGCAGACGGCTTTTTAATCTTGGCAAAAAATGATGCTGAGGAATCTCTTTCCGCCTATGGGGATTTTTATGGTTTTAGCAGTTTTTCGCTTACCAACTCGGGGCAGGATGTGCAACTGCTCTCGCCGGAAGGGAATTTAATTTCGGCAGTAAGCTATGAGAAAGACTGGTATAATGACGACATGAAAATGCAGGGAGGTTGGAGCTTGGAGCTGATAAACCCCGGGAATATCTGCTCCGGCAAGGAAAATTGGGTTGCCAGCAACGATAATCGCGGAGGCAGCCCCGGAGGCATAAACTCAGTTAATTCCAACAAAATATTTTATCCGGGCCCCTTAAAGCTTGAGCTGCTGGACACAAGAAAAATACAAGTCGTATTCAACCAAAGCATGGATTCCGCAAGCCTTGGCGACATAAACAATTTCGAGGTCAACCAACAAGTCGGAAACCCTGTTTCTATATTCTTTTCAGGCTTTAAGCCCGAAAAAGCGATATTGAGATTTCCTGATGAATTTAAGACGGGGACCACTTATGATTTGCGTCTTAAAAAACAAATACGAAATTGCAATGGCGATGAAATGCAGTCGGATACCATATTGGCTTTCGGTGTGGCGGAAAAACCTGAATATCTTGACGTAGTAATCAATGAAGTTCTTTTCAACCCCCTGGGCGAAGGTGTCGATTTTGTTGAGCTATACAATAATTCCTTTAAGGTCGTGGATTTGGGGGACATGAAGGTGGGTAGCGTAAAAACCAGCCCTCCAAACCCGCCCGACACAAGTATTTACGATATAAGTCCCGAACCTTACCTTCTGTTGCCCGGCAAATATGTTTGTATAACATCGTCGCCACAAGCAGTTAAATCACAGTATTTTACCGAAAACGCCCTGGCTTTTGTGAAAACCTCCCCCTTTCCTTCGCTGAACAACGACAAAGGCACAATAATGATCTTTGACGAGGATTTGTTGCCGATCGATTATTTTGATTATTCAAAGGAAATGCATTTCCCATTATTGAATTATTTGGATGGTGTCTCCCTCGAACGCCTAAGCTTTTTATCGCCTACCAACGATGCCAATAATTGGCATTCGGCAGCCGAGAGCGTTGGTTTTGCAACGCCTGCCTATGAAAACTCACAGGTTTTTTTACCTGATATGGATGATGGCATCAATATTGAACCGGAGATATTTTCGCCCGACAACGATGGGCATAAGGACGTGGTCGCTATAAATTATTCCTTTGCTCAAGCGGGTTTCATGCTCAGCATAGATATTTTTAATTCTAGCGGATATCCCATTCGCAAATTGGTGAACAACGAATATATCGGGAATTCAGGCAGCGTTTTTTGGGATGGCACCCGGGATGACAACGCCAAGGCTTCGGTGGGAATATACATTGTTTACATACAGGTTTTCGATTTGGGCGGAAACAGGAAGAGTTATAAGAAAACCTGCGTGCTGGGGGCGAAATTATAACTTTTCAGGGCTTTCGTAGGCCACCTTGCTGCCATTGCGATCCTGCCCGTCAGGAAATCGCATCGACAGAAACCCGTCAATTATCATCTTTACAAAAAAATCATTAGGTTTGTTGCTTAAACCAATATCAAATGACATCAACAATTATTCTTGTATTATTTTACGTTTTTTCCCCCTTATTGCTTTTATACCTGGTACACAACTACACTTTTCTTAAAAAGATAGGTGCCATTGTCTTGGCTTATGCGCTCGGGCTTGTTATCGGCATAACGGGATTGATGCCCGAAAACTCCATGGAGATCCAAAATCTGCTGACAACCATTACCATACCGCTTGCAATTCCGTTGATGCTGTTTTCCTCTAACGTTAAATCATGGCTAAAGTTAGCAGGAAAAACAAGCATCTCAATGATTATTGCCATTTTTAGCGTTATCAGCACAGTTATAGGGGGTTATCTGTTGTTTGGCGGCAACGACCCCGAAAACATGTCGAAGGTCGGGGGGCTGTTGATAGGTGTTTATACAGGGGGGACGCCAAATCTGGCTGCCTTAAAACTGATGCTCAACGTTGACAACGAGGTTTATTTAATGACCAATGCCTATGATATGCTTATAGGTGCTGCTTACTTTTTCTTTATTATAATTGCCGGACAGAAGGTTTTTGGGATAATATTGCCTAAGTATAAGTCAGTTGTTTCCGCAGGAGATCAAAAAATGGTGGATGTATCATCGAAGGAACCCTTTTGGGGCTTGTTAAACAAAAAAAACACCAAGCCCTTGTTAATTGCTTTTGTGATTTCCGCCTTGATATTCGGCCTTGCCGGCGCCACAACGCTCATTGTCCCCAAGAACTCGCAAATGGTTGTTGTAGTGCTCATCATAACCACCTTGGGCATATTGGCCTCCCTAATTCCTTCAATAAATAAGCTAAGCAACACTTTCGATTTAGGTATGTATCTAATACTAATTTTCAGCATTGTTGTTGCCTCAATGGTCGATTTGTCGAAGATGATGGAGATATCGAGCGAGATTTTCTATTATGTAGGCTTCGTGATTTTCGGTTCTTTGTTAATGCATGTTTTGTTATCCGCAATTTTTAAAATAGACACCGACACGGTTTTAATAACATCGACCGCGCTTATTTGTTCGCCGCCTTTCGTTCCTGCCGTCGCCGGAGCCTTGAACAACCGCGAAATAGTAGTGTCGGGTTTGACGGTGGGCATTGTCGGATATGCGGTGGGCAACTATCTTGGCTTTCTTATAGCTAATCTTTTAATTCACATTTAAAGGGGTTGCATACCACAAATAACCGACTGGTTGGGAATATCCATTCGGGAAACCTCCGCAATTATAAAGGAAGCGGGCTAGAACAAGAAATTAAGGCCGATATAGATCCCTGACGAGCCGTCTTTTTCGCTAAGGGCCCTGCCATAATCAATTGCTAGTATGAAATTCTGGTTCATGGCAATATGTAATCCGCCGCCAAAGCTGCTGTGGAATGATTCGCTACCTAGGCCAAAATAATCATCTTTATTAACGCCTGGAGGCAAATTATTGACGGCATCATCAATTTTAACATATTGGATGGCTCGTCCGGTATCGAAAAAACCACTTAATGCCATATAGAAATTTTGATTTATAAAATGAAAGTTCCAGAACTTCCAGCGCATTTCAAAATTTCCATAAGCAATCCCATCCCCGATAATGCGGTTCCGCTCAATACCCCTTATTGTTTTTCCGCCGCCAAGGCCTTCGTTATAAGCTCCTTTCATAGTAACATAATACATAAGCCCTTGAGCGTAATAAGGTGTATGGCCTGCCACGTTTAACTGAAGGCCAAGTCTATACGCAAAAGAAAGCTTGTCTTTTACAAGCGTGAAAAACTGCCTGTGCGTAAGGGCAAATTTCATGAAGCCGTTATCCATAGTTGAAGTAAACTTAGGTGCCGTTACCAATATAGCCTCCGTCCATATTCCCCTTGTGGAAAGCCCTTCATTATCGCGGCTGTCGTAAACCAAGCCTAACTTAAATACCGTAAAGGATCCGCCATTTCTTTCGTTGGCTGGAATAATGCCCCAATCATTATATTTCTCGAACAAGCCAGGTGTGTCCGGAAGGCTGTCGCCTTCTGCTTTCCCTTTGTTCAACAGGTCAAGGTCAACATTTGCCATTTTAATATTGTAGAAATCGGCACCGGCCAGCCAGAAGAATTTTTTGTCCGTGATGTTTCCCTGGAAGTCGAGCTTTGCCCTGAAGAACTTCCTGTCGGTGCGATAAAATGCTCTTGAGACATAGGAGGGGTCGTTATCGGTTTCCCAGCCGGGATTGTAAACGGCTTCATAGCCGTTGAAGCCAAAGAACTTAAAAGCACGGTCAGGCAGATAGCTAAGGTCGAATGAAGTGCGGATTCCTTTGATCAGTTTATCCGAATCGTAGTAAAACCTGAAAATCCCGCTGCCTTTCAAGAACCATGAGCCCTCTACATAAATAGAGTGGTCGTAACGAGGGTATCGCGAGCCATCGCCATAATCGTATAAGTTGACCAAGGCTCCCAGCTGCAAGCCTAAATCAGAGTCGAAAGAAATAACGGGCAACCCCCCAACGTTCCAACCTTTTTTTACTGTTTCCGTTTTGTCTTTTTTCTTCTTTTCATCCTTGTCTGGATTAGCAGCTGCATTTACAACAACAGCCAGGCAGAGCATTATCGCGATCAGCAAACTACTTTTGGTAAAAATCTTATTCATATTTCTAGTTTTAATTTAAATCCGGTTTAAGCGATGATTTATGATATTAAGTATTAATGAAATCTTTGTTAAAAATAATCAATTTTTTTCAATATTGCTTTTTCATGAACGACCCACTATTGACAATTTTGTTTTTTGTTTTTAGTGTATATGTATAAACCCCTGGAGGAAAACTGTTTACGCTAATCTTAAGCCTTCTTTCACTAAATGTTTTTTTTGTCATTGTTCTTCCCGTATTATCAAATATTGTCAGGGTTCTTCCACTTTCGAGGATTTCCGATTCAAAATTAACCAAATTTATTGCCGGATTCGGATAAACGTTCAAGCTTGGTCTTGGACTCCACAAATCGATTATGCCGGTATTTGTATAAATATTCAGGCTGTCGATAAAAAGAACGGAGCCCTCTTTTGCCCCATCAACGCCCGAAGAAGAAATGAGCACATTAAAAGTGTCGGGCACGGCATAGCTTAAATTATTCATGAAAACGGTAAATGGCGACCAAGTGCTGGTGCTTCCAAGTGAGGCAACGCCAAAGCCAATGGTGTCATAGCCTGTTTCCCCGGTATTTTTAAAGTTATAAATCAACACATTGGCACTATCGTCGTCAACGCCTTCATATTTATACCAGCCTGTCATTTTATATACGTTCTCCTGGAGGAAATAGCCTCCTGATATGTTATAGGACGAGTCGAAGATATTTAAGCTAAAATCAGCAAGTGTAATAATTCCGGGTATCGTGATACCTAAAGCACTAAGTGTTTCCAGCCGGGCCGAGTACGATCCTGCATAGGCTTCGTTGCTTTTGGTTACCGTAAATATTGTCAGCAAGCTAGTGTATGGGTTTGGAGTGTTCCAATTAGTTGGTTCGCCGAAATCGGAATAATCTTCCCAATCTTCCATGTCTCCATTCGGCAAAGTCTGCGAAAATGTATTTAGGCTGATGATTGCCATAATCAGCAATAATATATTTTTCATTTTTTTAAGTTTTATTACTAACCATTAATTCTACTTTCGTTTCCCGATTGCTAATTTAGCATTTTATCGATGTTGTTGAGTAAATTAAAGCGAAAAAATATATTTTTGATGAAAATTAAAGTTTAATCTTCAAGTATGAAAACAACAATCCTCAAATAAGGAAATTAAAAAACACCAAATGAAGTATTTAATAGGTTTTGGTTTCTTTCTAATAATGTCGATGAGCTCATACTCTCAAAAAATAAATGATAGTTTGTTGATACTACACGCAAGGGTAATTACTGCCGACAGCTCGTTGCCATTGCATAACGCACACATTATAAGCAAGTTTAACCATTGGGGGACCATTAGCAATGAAAATGGTGAGTTTAAGATGCTTGTCAGCCACAACGATTCGGTCATGATATCAACGATAGGGTTTAGCCCTTTGGTGATCAGGATAGATTCGGCGGAGATAAGCAAAAAAGCACCTTTTGATATAGTAATGCGCAAGGATACGGTACTCATAAACGAGATCGTGATTCATGCATTTTGGGACTACCGCACTTTTAAGCAGCTTATAGTAAGCATGGAACCTTTAAACCTCGACAACTTCTATCCCAATTGGGAAGGTACGGAACTATTATATAAAGACCCACACCCTTTGACCATAAAAGGCCCCATACAAGCCTTGTTTGATGTTTTCAACAAGAACGCCCAATTGAGCCGCCGCCTTATAAAAAACCGTAGGGAATACAACAAATTAATGATACAAATGGGGCGCCCCAACGATACCATACCGCCATACCCCGAGCACATGATGGGCGGTAATTAAGATGGCTTATTTGTTTGCATAAGCAAGGGTGGCTATACAAATCGAAATTCCGTCAACTTCCGTTAAATTCGATGCACAGGCCTCTAGTGTTGCACCGGTGGTCAAAACATCGTCAACCAATAAAACTTTTTTGTTCTTAAGTTGCCCGGGATTGCTTAACTCAAAAATATCCTTGACGTTCTGCCATCTTTCATATCTCGATTTCTTTGTTTGCGTCGATGAGTGGACTTTTCGCTCAAGTCCTTTAAAAACCTCTGTATCGAGGCTTTTGGCTATTCCCTCGGCAATTGCCGCACTTTGGTTAAACCCCCTTTTCCTGAGTTTTTTTGGATGAAGCGGAACAGGTATCACATAGTGGATGCCATTGAACATGGAACCTTGCTTCAAGTCCTCGCCAAAAATAAAGCCGAGCCTTTTCCCAAGTTCCTCTTGGCCTTTATATTTTAAGTTGTGCATCATAGATTGAACCCTGCCTTGTTTACTGAAAAACAAAAAAGAAGTAGCGGCCGTTATGTCTAGCCTTCCCCAAAAAACTCTTGAAACCGGGTTGTCCTCATGCATGTGAAAGCCTGTTTTGGGCAAGCTTAGCTCACATTTTATGCAGATGATATTCTCTTGCGACCTTAGGGCTTCCCCACACGACATACATACCTTAGGGTAAAAAAGATTGAATAAATAATCAAGGGCATTGATGTTTAGCATAATAAAGCGGATTTTTAATTCCACTAAATTACTAAAATTCCATCGGGAAGCAAGAACTTATAAAAACGACAAAAAAATAACAGCAACCGAAAATTGGATCCCGGCTGCTGTTGAAACAAACACACTATGAAAATTTTTGTCGAATCTATACTCCCCGACCTCCGGATTGTTGTTTCCGGATTTTATATTTCTTCGCAGAATCATCTGCTTATAAGAGTCTTAAGAACTAATTATAAATAATTACGATGCAAATGTAAGTTGTAAACGGTGTTTTGTAAAGTGTTTTTGGTTTTTTATCATTTAATTAACACATTTGTTAATAAACAGTTAAGAGCCCGGCTCAACATTAGTTTATTGGAATATGCCAGTTCTTTTCCTTGATGGACAATCTCTCGATAAGTTGCAAGGAAACAGCACCGCAAAAAAAAACCACCTCCTTGATAGAGATGGCTTTTTTATATTTTATAATCGCACTATTCTTTCGACCCGCCGCCTATTGCGATATCAACACCTATGGATAATCCGTAAGTGTATTTGTCATAGGATTCGTTATAAGGGATTCCTGAATAAGTGTTGGAAACCGTCTGACCCGTATAAGTTGTAAAATAACCACCGGCCTGAAGGGTAAACTTATTGTTGATGCTCCAGGCAAAACCATAACCAAAAGTATTGGTTGTCAGGCTATAGCTTAAATCGGACTGATAATCTTTGTTGACTCCTGTTTGAGCAAGGAGATAACCGCCGCTCAACACGAATTTCGGGGCTACGGCCCACTCAAGCCCAATGGCGTATTCAGCAAAGTTCTTGTCTATCAGCTCAAGACCGCTCTCGTCTTTTGCCCAACCGGCGCCTTTGTCGAAATAGGTATGATAGCCAACCTGGATAGTAACAGGCTCAATGAACTGCCACCTGGCACCAATGGAAAGGAAGGCAGGTATGTCGGCATTGGTTGTTCCTCCGTCGGGGAACATTGTTATAGGGCTTCCGTCGGGATTTAAACCTGTAATAAAATCTTTAGTGGTCTTATTAGTCAAGTCCATTTTGGTTTTGAACTCATATTTTAAACCGAAATTGAGCTTGTCCTCAAGAAATGAGAAGTTGGCGCCAAGTATAGGTGTAATACCACTTCCTGTTTGAACCACGTCGGCATCCTGATCCTGCATTAAAAAGGCGCCGGCCCTTAACTGTGTTGCCTGGCCGTTTAATTCCGCAGCAGCACCATAATAGGTGGCCTGTGTCTGTCCAAGGGTATATGATCCGGCCACATCGGCAGGAACGCCGAACTGAACCAGTCCGCCTATCATCAATGCGGCTTGCTCAGGGGTAAGATACTCGGCAGCAACAGCATCGTTGATGCTGACATCGGCCAGGCCTCCATCAATTAACGGCTGCATCAAATCACCGGCACCTTGTGCCTGTCCGGCGCCGGCGGCTGCCTGATCGGCAACGCCGTTCATCCATGCGTCGGCCCTAACGGATCCCTGTGCGGTATTAAAGGAGATATCTTTTAAATATCCTTTATACGTGTTTTTTGCCATATTGTATCTTGCACCTGCAAAAACAGAAATATTTTCATTAATGGCATAACTAACTCCCAATTGTAGGCCCCAGTAAACCGAGGTGCCCTCAAATTGCATGTTTGCCGTATAACCGCTCACGCCAAGCTCGCCGAAACTGGCAGCAGCACCGGCAATCGGCATCTCCATCGATGGGAGACCACGGTCGAAAGTGGCTCCGCCACCGCCGCCAACAGGGTTAAAACCAAATGAAACAGCAAGCTTTCCTTTTTTCCATGCCACGTAAATAGATGGAAACACAGGGGCAAAAACATCACCTACATAGGTGGGGTTATTTAAAAAAAGAAATGAATTGTTAATGGTTTGTTTCTGAACGATTGTCTGGCTGCTGATTGAAATATGAAAGCCATCTTTCAATTTTACCAATGCGGCAGGATTATAATACACAGCATCTATATCAACTGATGCATCCCTGGCCAGCATTCTAGTCCATGCTGTACTTTGATTAGTATTGGTTACCAATCCACCGGCATATATCATGTTGCCGGCAACAACAATTCCAATTAATAATAGTAAAACTCTTCTCATAATGTTTAGATATTGATTTAAAAGTCTGCAATATAGCACTTATCTAAACATAAATATACTTATATGTTATTTTTTTTACCTATTTTTGCACTTTAAAGCCCAGGCATTTAAGTTGATCACAAGAATCAAATTTTCAAAATTAATAATTTAATATCATAATAATCAGCAGTTTCATCTGGGATATTCCTGCTGGAAACACTATCTTTGTAACAATATGAGCAAGAAAAATAGTAAACAGAAACCAAAAAACGCACTTGTCGGCATGATACTTGGCGTTTTTGCCGAAAACCCTTTTAAGAGTTTTAACTATAAACAAGTAGCCCATCGTCTGGGCATTAATGACAAATCGGGAAAAGCCGTGGTAATGAGCATAATAGGCGAACTAAACAAGTCGAGGGACATTGTGCTGCAGCGTCCCGGCAAGTATATTATAAACCCCGAGAAACTTCGGGATTTCGCAAACAAGAAAAAAACCGTTACCGGCCGCGTTGACCTGAAAAAAACAGGAAAAGCCTATGTAATTTCGGATGAGGGAGGCGATGACGTGTTTATTTCGGCCAACAACACCAACCATGCCTTACATGGCGACTCGGTAAAAGTCTTTATGTTCCCGAAAAGAAAATCGCACAAAAACGAAGGCCAGATAGTCGAGATTCTCGACAGGAAGAAAACCACTTTCGTGGGAATTATAGAAATAGAGAAGAACTATGCTTTCGTTATTGCCGACAGCCAAAACATGCCTTACGACATTTTTATCGCCAAGGATAAAATCAACAAAGCCAAAAACGGGCAAAAGGTTATCGCCAAAATCATCGATTGGCCCTCGCATGCCAACAACCCCTTTGGGGAAATTACCGAGGTGCTGGGAAACCCCGGCGACAACGACGTGGAGATGAACTCTATCCTGGCCGAATATAACTTCCCGCTCTCTTTCCCCAAAGCAGTTGAAAAAGAAGCCGATAAGATATCCATGGTCATCCCTGCCGCGGAAATTAAAAAAAGAAGGGATTTCAGGGATACCTTTACAATAACCATCGACCCCTGGGACGCAAAGGACTTCGATGATGCCCTGTCGATAAAAACCCTTGAAGACGGTAATTTTGAAATCGGGGTGCATATTGCCGACGTATCCCATTTTGTACGACCTGGAACGGCATTGGAAACCGAGGCATATCAGAGGGCTACCTCTATTTACTTGGTTGACAGGGTAATACCCATGCTTCCCGAGAAACTCTCGAATAAGGTTTGTTCGCTTAGGCCCAAAGAGGAAAAGCTAACATTTTCGGCTGTGTTCAAAATGAACGAAAAAGCAGAAGTACTAAACCAATGGTTCGGGAAAACAATAATCAACTCAAATCATAGGTTTACCTATGAAGAAGCACAGCAAATAATAGAAAACGGCAAAGGGTTATATTCCGAAAAGGTTTTGAGTTTTCATAAACTGGCAAGCATCCTTAGGGATAAACGTTTTGCCGCCGGATCAATAAATTTTAATTCCGAAGAAGTGAAATTTAAACTCGACGAAAAGGGGAAACCGATAGAAACTTATATAAAAGAACAAAAAGAATCCAATCACCTAGTTGAGGAGTTTATGCTTTTGGCAAATAAATCGGTTGCGGCATTTATAGGAAAACCTAAATCAGGAAAACTTCCGAAAACATTTATTTATAGGGTTCATGATGAACCAAATCCCGAGAAACTTGCAACTTTTGTTGGGTTTTTGAAGAAATTGGGATACGGTTTAAACGTTTCGTCCCGCAAGGAACTGGCGTCTTCCTATAATAAGCTGTTTAACAAGATTAAAGGCAAAGGTGAGGAAAACATGATAGAGACTATTGCCATAAGAACCATGGCAAAGGCTGTTTATTCGACCGAGAATAACGGGCATTACGGCCTGGGCTTCGACTATTACTCGCACTTCACCTCGCCAATACGGCGTTATCCCGACTTAATGGTCCACCGTTTGCTGGAAGGATATTTGAACGGTAAAAAATCCGCCGACAAAACCACCTATGAAGAGGCATGTAAGCATTCATCCGACATGGAGAAAATGGCCGTTGAGGCAGAAAGGGCGTCAATAAAATATAAACAGGTAGAATTCCTCGAAGATAAAGTCGGGAAAATATTCCCGGGGGTTATATCAGGGGTCAGCAAATGGGGGATCTTTGTCGAACTGGTGCAAAGCCGTAGCGAAGGCCTCATTAGGTTCCACGAATTAAAAGGGGACTATTATTATCTGGATGAAGATAATTATCGTATCATCGGTAAACAACACGGACAGGTTTACCGCCTTGGTGACGAAGTAAACGTATTGGTAAAAAAAGTGGATCTGATAAAGCGCCAACTCGATTTCGAACTAATGGACTAAGTAACTGGCACTAAAGAACAGAATCCTATAAAAATCTTTAATGGTTTGATTACATGTATGATACAGACCAACATCCACATCGGAAGCAAGGATTTAATCAATAAGCCTGAGTATATCGTCGATGCTTTTGTTCGCCTCGGCCTTTATCCTCACATCAGCATCAACAGGAACATCAAAGGTTTCGTCAACCCCGGCAAGATGTCGTATTTTTCCTTCATCGGCCATTTTATACAAACCGTATTTATCGTTCTTCCGGCAATAATCAATGTCGGCATCTAGATAAACGAGTTTAAACCTTTCTTTACCGACAATCTCGGCCACCTGACTTCGCACAGCTTCTGAAGGGGATATGAACGAACAAACAACAATTATCCCCTGATCGTTGAGTAGTTTGCAAATATGGGCAACACGTCGTAAATGCTCAGCCCTGTCGGCAGGGGAATAGTCCAGTTCGCGGCTAAGCCCCGAGCGCACCGACTTGCCGTCGAGAACCACTACGGTCTTGCCCGTTTCAAAGAGTTCTTTTTCCAAGGAATAGGCCAGTTCGTTTTTCCCGCTTCCATGAAGACCTGTTATCCAAATGGTTTGTGGTTTTTGTTCATAGCGTTTTTCCCTTCGTTCTTGACTAATAAGGCTTCCTGATTTTACAATGTGCTCCTTCTCCTTGTCAGTAATGCGGCTTGGAAGCCTGTCGCTGCCCATCTTGTCGAGTATCATGCCAACAGCCACCGTATTATGGGTAACAGGGTCAATGAGGATGAAGCTTCCCGTCTGCCGGTTCTTTTTATAAGGGTCGAAAAGCAAAGGCTTTGTGG
>JAADIS010000033.1 GCA_013151215.1 Chlorobiota bacterium
TGCCGGCATCAGGCAAAACGCCTTTGGAAGAAATTATAACACCAAGCCATCAAATACTTACTTTTGCCGAACAATTATTTATTATGGATGCTCAATTACTTCAATATATAGGATATGTAGCCTCGGGAATAATAGCATTTTCGATGACTATGAACTCGATAGTGAAATTCAGGTGGATAAACCTGCTTGGAGCCAGTTCGTTTGCTATTTATGGTTTTTTAATCGGCGCATACCCTGTTATGCTTTTGAACGGCTTTATCGTGCTTGTCGATATATATTATTTGATTAAAATTTACAGTAAATCACAACTATTCGATACACTACAGATTAAAGCCAACAATCAATATCTCCTTAAATTTTTGGAATATAATAAAAAGGACATCCAAAAATACTTTCCCGGATTCGAATACAAAGCAGAAAAAAACACCATTAGTTTTTTTGTTTTGAGGAATATGGCTGTTACCGGCATCTTCCTTGCTCACAGGGAAGACAATAATATTCTAAAAGTTGGCCTCGACTATGTTATTCCGGAATACAGGGATTTCAAGAACGGCAAATATGTTTATCATCATTTAAACAAATATTTCAAGAAAGTTGGTTTTGAAAGGATTATCACCACGGCCGGAACCCCTGTCCACGAAAAATATTTAAAAAAACTTGGCTTCAAGGAAACCAAAGAAGGATTATTTGAGAAGTCAATATGAGCAAAATGAAATTGTTAATCAAAAATGGGCATATAATAAATGAAGATGAAAGTTTTCAGGCAGATATTTTATGCGAGGGAGGAAAAATAACCCAAATATCCAAACATATTGACCAACAACTAATTGACTGCGACTTTATTGATGCAAGAGGAAAATATTTATTGCCGGGCGGTATCGACCCACATGTGCATTTTCATTTACCAACCAAGGCAGGTTTCTCATCCGACGATTTCTTGAGCGGAAGCAAGGCCGCATTGTTTAGTGGCACAACAAGCATTATTGATTTCGTTACGCCAAAAAAAGGTCAAAAACTTCCCGATGCATTAAAGGAACGCTTAATTGAAGCAAAAAGCTGTAGATGCAATTATTCTTTTCACATAAGCCCCATCGAATGGAGAGATTCCTTAAAGGAAGAAATATCTTATTGCATCAATAAAGGTTACCGTACTTTTAAAGTATATATGGCCTATAAGGACAGTATCGGGCTTGATGATTCAAGTTTAAAAAAGGTAATGAAAGTAGTTGCTGCGGAAGGTGGTACCATAACTGTTCATTGCGAAATGGGCGATGAAATAGAGGCACTCAGGAATAAATTCATATCGGAGAACAAAACAAGCGTTGAATACCATCCGCTTTCGCGACCCAATGATACAGAATCCAGGGCAGTTAAAAAAGCACTTGAGCTTGCAAAGGAAGCATCTTGCCCGATTTATATAGTACACGTCTCCACAAAAGAATCGCTAAGGTACATTAAGCAGGCGAAAAAACTTGGACAGGAAGTTTATGCCGAAACCTGCCCTCAGTATCTTTTACTGAACGACACGAAATATATAGGAGATTTTTATGATACGGCTAAATATGTAATGAGCCCGCCACTAAGGAAAGAGGATGACAACCTAGCACTATGGGAAGCCCTGGGGGATGGAACGATCGACACTATGGGTACAGACCATTGTCCGTTTTCACAATCACAAAAAAATAATGGACACAATGATTTCCGAAAAATACCGAATGGTGCCGGAGGAGTTGAGCACCGGCTTAAACTACTTTATACTTATGGTGTACTTACAAGTAAAATTACTATAAATCAGTTTGTTGCGCTAACATCTACCAATGCGGCAAGAATATTCGGCATGCTTCCCGACAAGGGAATAATCAAAGTTGGTGCCGATGCTGATATCACAATCTGGAACCCGGAAGCGAATTCCACTATTTCGGGCAAGAACCATTTTTCGCGTTGCGATTTGGAAATATATGAGGGATATACTGTTAAAGGAAATGCCGATTTTACCATACTGGGTGGTGAATTGAAAAAAAGCCCTTAAAACGACTTGCACTACCACACCCTTTTAGAACTCCCTTTAATTATTTTTTCGATAGTTTCAGCCGGTTTCTCAAAGTTGTTTGCAAGCATCATGGCAGCGATAATATATGGTTTGTAGGATGCTTCCTTATAAGTTTCTATTCTGAACTTCTCAAAGACTTCCGCCGAGACTTCACCGTTTTCACAAGAAACGCCCGAGATATCGGCAGGCAGGCAATGCATATAAAGGGCATTCCCGTTCTTAGTAGTTTTCATTTTTTCGGCATCATATTCCCAACTCCTAAAATTATAATTCTCTTTCAGAGCCTCCAGTTCAAGGTCGGCCAGATGCTTTTTGTCCTTGTTTTTCAGGAATTCGGTTCTTTCCTGCATTATATGAAATGGGGCCCAGCTTTTGGGATAAACAATATCGGCATCGGCAACAGCTTCTTCCATACTGTTGCTGACTTTAAAACTACCACCGCTCAATTCGGCGTTTTTGCCAGCCAGATCAACAATCTCGGGTATCAAATCATAAGCTTCCGGATGAGCCAGCTCCACATTCATTCCAAAGCGTGTAAGTAAGGCGATAATTCCCTGAGGCACCGAAAGCGGCTTGCCATAACTAGGCGAATAAGCCCATGTCATAGCTATTTTTTTGCCTTTTAACTCGTCCAGTGAACCAAAATATTTTTTTAAGTGCAAGAGGTCGGCCATTGACTGGGTAGGGTGATCCATATCGCATTGCAGGTTTATTATTCCAGGCCTTGTTGACAAAACACCATTTTCATAACCATCGTCGAGGGCGGCAGCAACCTCGCGCATGTATTTGTTTCCTTCACCAAGGTACATATCATCGCGGATACCAATAAAATCTGTGAGGAAAGAAATCATATTGGCAGTTTCCCTAACAGTTTCCCCATGAGCAATTTGCGATTTTGTCTCGTCCATGTCCTGTACTTCCAGTCCCAGCATATTGGCAGCGGAGGCATAAGAGAAACGCGTCCGAGTGGAATTATCCCGGAAGATGGAAACAGCCAAACCCGAATCGAAAAGACGGGGCGAGATGTTTTGCTCCCTAATCAACTTTAACAAGGATGCTATTTGAAGTATGGCTCTCAGATCACTTTCGTTTTTTTCCCAGGTCAAAAGGAAATCTTTTTTATAAAGGTCTGTTTTTAATTCTGATAACGTTTTAATTCTTTGTTGTAGATTCATATTTCTATTATTTTAATCCTTTTTCTGAAGTAGCAGGTTTGGAGCCGGGCGGTTTAATTATTCACATCAAAGCTCATAGGCAAAGGCTGCATAAAAGGCGGAGGCAGCCACCAAATCATCAATAGCAACCTTCTCGTTCGGAGCATGTGCAAGCACTTCGTTTCCTGGGCCGAAACCTATTGTTGGAATACCATAGATACCGTTTATCACAACTCCATTGGTTGAAAAAGTCCATTTGTCGATAAGGGGTTTCTTCGCAAAAAGTTTTTCAAATGCTTTTACACCGGTTTGCACTACTGCATGGTTTTCAGGTATTTTCCATGTAGGATAGTATTTTTCCATACCGTATCTAATCCCGGTATAAGCTTCTTCTTCATAGTTAAGGACCTCAACTTTGGCATCCATACCTGAAATCAGATCTTCGATTTCTTTTACAGCCGATTCCTTGGTCTCCCCCCATGTCAATCTCCTGTCGAGATGCAAACGGGCGAAATCAGAAACAGCACAAAGCGATGGGCTTTTAGAAACAAATTCAGAAATGGTTATACTCCCTTGTCCCAAAAACTCATCAGTAGATAGTCTTTCGTTGAGTTTTTCAATTTCCAGCGCCACCCTGGAAGCCATGTAGATAGCATTTTTACCTCTTTCGGGAGCAGAGCCGTGGGAAGAAAGACCATAAAAACTAACATGAATCTCCATCCTGCCCCTGTGTCCCCTATAAATATTTAGGTTTGTCGGTTCGGTACTGATAGCGAAGTCTGGTTTAATACCATCCTCCTCGACAATATATTTCCAACAAAGCCCGTCGCAGTCCTCTTCCATCACGCTTCCTACAAAATAAACCGTTAGGTCTTTATCAAAGCCCAATTCCTTCAGAATCCTGGCTGAGGTTACAAATGCAGCGGGGCCTCCTTCCTGGTCAACGGTACCTCTACCATGCACAAAACCGTCCTTTATCTCCCCTCCGAGCGGATCAAAATCCCAGTTCCCTGCATTTCCCATATCAACCGTGTCCATGTGCCCGTCGATAGCAAGAACTCTTTTACCATTCCCGATCCTGCCGATCACATTCCCAAGTCCGTCAATTGTAACTTCATCAACGCCAGCCTCCAACAATTGCCTTTTAAGCTCTAACTGGACTTCTTTCTCTCTGGTACTAAGAGATTTAATCTGAACCAGCCTCGACAGATTATTTGCTGTATAATCCTTATACTTTTCTGACAAGATCTTTATTTTCGAATAGATATCACTCATTTTTAAAATTTAAATTATTTATTATTACGTACAGCATATAAAGCAAGCAAGGCTTTTTCCGCCGTAAAAGGTGCATCGAAAGGAGGATTCGAGGCCGGGTTAAAGTTACGAACGGCATTCCTCAGGGCAAAATAAGCTCCAATACCGTACATCAAGGGTGGCTCGCCAACGGCCTTCGACTTCAAGATCGCCAATTCT
>JAADIS010000089.1 GCA_013151215.1 Chlorobiota bacterium
AGTCATCTGCATAACGGACGAAGCAATGGCCCCGCTGCTCAAGTTCTTTGTCAAAATCGTCCAGCATGATATTAGCAAGCAAAGGCGACAATGGCCCGCCCTGCGGCACGCCTTCGGTGGTCGGCTCTGTTCTGCCATTCACCTCAACGCCAGACCGCAGGTAGCGGCCAATGAGTTTGAGAACTCGTTTGTCTTTTACTTTGCGAGCTATTCGGCACATGAGAAGGTCGTGGTTTACACGGTCAAAGAATTTTGACAGGTCAACATCGACAACCCATGTGTAACCGTTGTCGATCGTCTGCCGGACTTGACGCACTGCCTGATGCGCAGATCGTTTCGGGCGAAAGCCATAGCTCGATTCGGAAAATCCCGGATCGAACAGCGGCTGAAGCATTTGTAATATGGCCTGTTGGATCAGCCGGTCGAGCACCGTTGGGATGCCGACCTGTCCCGAGCTCTTTGCGGGAGCGGTCGTTTACCGCCGCTGCGTTTGGGTATTTCTACCCGCAGCACCGGTTGTGGCCGATAGCTTCCGTCCAGCAGCTTGGCTTTGATCTGAGGCCAGTGCTCCCGCAGGAAAACCGGAAAATCGTCGATGGTTATACCATCAACACCGGGTTTGCCCTTGTTCGCTTTGACTCGTTTCCACGCCAAAAGCAGGTTGTCTCGTGACAGGATTCGTTCAAGCATTTGATCCTTTCTGGATATGACTCCGTTTTACTTTCAAGGCGGCGGTTATCCGTGCGTTGTTCAGGGACTACCCTTGTCAGAGATGATTGTCCTAAACGAGCAGAATAAGGCTCAATCCTTGACGTCGATGTTCGGGCCTTCGCCGTGTCTCAGGCATTATCCTGAGCATTTGACTACTATGCCTTCTGCTGACTTCTGCCTGATCACCGCCGTCATTGCTGAAAGCGGCGCTGCGACAACATATTGTCGTGTGCTATCCTGCTTCGTGTTCATTGCTCCTGAAAGGTGATAGCTGCCTATCAGGCCTGGCCGTTGGTCACCCGGTTCGGCCAATACGGGATTTACGACAAAGCTGCCGTTGCATGTCAGACAGATATCCCCGGATAAGACAGCAAACTTTCGCAGCGCAACTGCGCCATTTACCGTATCCGTTGGATCAGGGGCTTCGTTATCTTGTGCTACATCGTAGATCCCGACTCATCGGGACTCACCCACGGACTCGGCCTTTTATGACGTTTCTGTTCGTCAGCTCGCTGCTTTGCTACAGGCTTCCTCCAGACAAATCCTCACGGATTTGCCCTTGCCTTTCGCTAATCGTTTTCCTGTCATTATAAAGACAGGGCGATCCACCGATAGGGGACTTGCACCCCTTAGCTTACTGTCGTGCCGGGCGTACACAATTGCATGCACCTGACGCCAATTCCGCTACACTCCATTGACGCAGGTGATGCATGTCATTGTACCAATAAAGAAGGTGAGCAAAAAAAATGATACAAGATATAGCATATAAACTTAATGAGTTGTCTGCTGACTACAAGATTGGTTCATTACAGGAAATACGGAAACTTTTAAAACAAAAGAAGCGGAGGCCTGGTTCTTGTATATTCCATAGCGATACTATCAATAATATTGGGGGCTGGGCGTATCATTACGGGGGTAGAAAAGAGTTACAGTTCAATATTGGTTTTGAAGAAGAGGGGCTGAGGTATGGTGTCGCTTTATCATTAGAATCGAGTAGAACTCTTCCTAATATTGAAGAATTATTTCCTAATGCGCGTCGTTTGAATCAATTTATTAGGATTAACCCAGGTTTTTTTAATGATTTCTATATGTGGTACTGGCAAAATGGACAAAGAAGTGATATCGGTCAAGTCAAAGAAATTTCAGAAGATTTACTAAAACCCAAAACATTTATTTTCATAGGTAAAATTCAGAAAAAAGATGAGATAGATTACCATAATATTCTGGCGACATTCGATAATCTTTTAAAGCCTTATGTATTTGTCGAGAAAACTATAGAAAGTGGCATTGCCGAGGATGACATAAATGAAGATAGTGAATTTATTTTTAATCGCCATACACCCAATATTCCTACAGCTAAAAATTATTCTGTAGAAGCAAAAAACGTTAATCTTGACATTAGGCACTCGCTAATTCAAAAAGCATTGGTTGATAAACTAATAAACGAATATGGCAAGGATAATGTATCGTGGGAGCATCCAATTGGAGGAAAGAGAATTGATGTAGTTCTTAAAGATGATGATGGATATGTTTTCTATGAGGTTAAAGTGCGCGGCTCCGCTAAAGCATGTATCCGTGAGGCCTTAGGGCAACTTTTGGAATATGCTTTTTGGCCTGGGAAGGAAAATGCTAGTTCTTTAGTTGTGGTTGGAGAGGAGGAAATTGACAATAACACTTTAAGGTATATCGATTATTTAAATAGAAGGTTTCTCATACCTATTAAATATGAAAAAATATCAATAGACGAGGTATAACCATTTAAACAGTGGAATTTTGCTCGGCACAACAATCCGCTCCACTTGACCGTTATTCCGCTGGCGCTCCATAGCGGCATGTGAGCTTGGTCGTTAGCACCCAATTTCGTCGCGAAATCATGAACGTACAATTAGAAAAGGATTTGGAAGAAATTGAGACTATGAAAAAGATCAAAAAGAAAAATAATCATAAAAAGCCCCCCTTGATCAAGGCGAAAAAAGGGCTTTATCGATCATCAAGACTCAGAGCAAAAGCCCCTAAAACTACCTGTCAATATCTTGGCGTTGCTATACGCTGATTCTTAATTAATTAGGGCTATTTTAAATCAAAATTGTCATGGGAAAACGGTCAAACTTGAGTCAGCGGGCGTAAGCCCGCTGTTCTACCCGGCATGTAAATATTTAAAGAGTATCATATGCAAAAAAAAATTAAACAAAAAAAAACTTATGCTATAATTCTTATTGCATTTATTATAATTGCTAGCTGCACTGAAGATAAATCCAATTATGTTGGTAATATAACTGCAGCAACAGATATTATATGTGTTCACGGCAGCTTAACTCTAGAACTGACTACTTATATCAAGTTCCGAAGCGGTAATATTTCAGGGCCTACTCAAATTAATGAAAGAATTTATTGGAAATCGCTAAATGAAAATATTGTAACAGTTATTCAAAATCCCCAAAACCAATTTGAAGCAGTAGTTTCAGGGATAGCATCCGGTACTACTGAAATAATAGCTGAGACACATGGATTACACGCATCTTTGCCGATTACAGTAGTATGCGAGCGTGTGAAACGCCTAACATCAAATATTGGATTTCGCCTTTATCCTCAATGGTCTCCCGATGGTTCTACAATAGCATATTCCTATGATGATCAAATCTATACAATACAAGCAAATGGTGGAGAAGAAAAGCAATTAACTAAAAACGGTGGTTCCAATCCTCAATGGTCTCCTGATGGTTCTAAAATAGTATACTCAAACAATTATTATATATATACTGTGTCAGCAATTGGTGGTGAGGAAAAACAATTAACTGATACCGATAGTTATAACCCTCAATGGTTACCAGATGGAAGTAGTATAATATATGATGATCACTATAGTATTTACATTATTTCTGAGAGCGGAGGAGAATACACATATATAGTATCGGGCCTAAATCCTCACTGGTCTCCAGATAGCAAGAAAATTGTTTATGCTTCAATTGAAGATCATCAAAATGCAACTATAAATACTATTTCCAGGACAGGAATAAATAAAAAAATTCTAACATCCAAATACTTATTCGCCAATTATCCAAGATGGTCTCCAGATGGCCAATATATTGTGTTCACATACAAGGATAACATAAGCAATGATGCTATATTGTGTTTAGTCCCAGCAGAAGGAGGTGCCGTAAATAAACTCATTACAATAAAAGGGAAAACCATAACTTGTCCAAGATGGTCTCCAAATGGGAAATTTATATTGTTTAACACAACCGCATCAACTTCTATTGGCCCTATCTACGATGAGATATTTGTTTTTTCAATCGAAACTGGTTCTCTTGATAAAATTACTTGTAATCCAGGTTCTCCTCCTATGGACGTGCATAATCCGGCAGTAGAATATATTGAAAGAAATGCACAATGGGCGCCAAATGGAAATGAAATTGTATTTGTAAGATCACGTCGCTATTCCGGACAGTTACATCCATATGATCAACAAATTTATATATCACAATTTGATTTATATTAGTTTGCTATTTTATAACTTTTTTAAACAATGCATTTATGGAGGTATTTGTATTATGTATTATATTAAATTATTGATTAAGCGGAATTTGAATTCATTTTATATATTTCTGATTCTTTTTGCATTAATTCCAATTCAAACCCAGGCACAAGGGAAAAAAGCGGATGCAGGTTTGAGGGTAGGAGTAGCAATTTCATCAGTAAAAAAATATGTCGAAGGTGCATTAGGCCTAGGCCAAAAATCTCTAGGCTTTAATGTAGGTATAACAAGTAAA
>JAADIS010000004.1 GCA_013151215.1 Chlorobiota bacterium
AGGCAAGAGCCGTTCCGAAAAGATATCCGTGATTTTTGCGCTTGTTATTTTATCACACAAAATGCTTGATGTCATTATGTTATAAAATAACCAAGGCTCATAGTTTTTATTTGTTCTAAATAAGCAATATGGGAGATTTGCGGAATACCGCTGCTTACTTGCGGAATTCCGTTTTTTTTGTTTGTTGAACAAGGATATAAGCATTTATAACTCTAGTACCGTTTTTTTTACGATCCGGGGCAAAATCATTTTTGCCTTCCTCAAAAACCCCCGATCGTAAAGCATCGAAAAAATTCAGGAAGATGAAAAAGGGGAACTTATCGAAAAGGGATATTTCACATCAGGGCATCCTGACAGTCTTTGGTATGTATTAAACCCGAATACAGGATTATTCGATACGTTAAATTATGTTGGCATAAATGAACAAATGAAAGCGGCTGATGAACCCCCTTCTTTTGATGAAGTATTTGTGATAGTTGAAGATATGCCGGTTTTTCCCGACAATAGCGATAAATCTTTAAAAAGGACCTTTTCGGATTTTAGGGATTATATCAAATCCGAAACCTATTATCCGCTAATGGCAAGAAAAAGAAAAATTCAAACTTCGGTTTTTGTTCAATTTACTATTGGTCCTGATGGAAAGATTTATGATATAGTGATCCCGAAGCCAAAATATGATTTACTGGATTATGAGGCAGCACGAGTGATAAGGAATTCTCCGCGCTGGATACCAGGGAGACAAAAAGGCAAAGCGGTAGCTGTGAGAATGAATACAAGTGTTTCGTTTTACCAATAATAAATAACTAGCTTGTGCAGGTTGATGGCAGAACCGAAATAATCTTACTTTTGTTTGGCTTTATTTTGATACGATGACGAAACCTGGCTTCATAAAAAAAACAATATTCTTATTGCTTATTGCATTTTCGACTTCCCTGATGGGAAGCACAAAATCGGACAGCCTGATTTCGCTGGTAAAGCAAACCCATGAATTGAATCAAAAAGCTAATCTATTATATGAATTGAGCGTTTCCTTGTTCGCCGAAAATCCCGATACCTCCCTTATTATTGCTTATGAGGCCCTTGATCTTAGCAAGGGTATGCAGAATGCACTAAGTGCCAAGATCCATAAGTTAATAGGTGATATAAGCGTAAACGCCGATAGTGTGCAAAGAGCCGTATCTGAGTACAAATATGCCAAAGACATCTTCGAAAAGCTTGATGGGGAAAAGAAATCCTTGCTCGAAACTTATGTCAGCCTTGGTAACATCTACATACAGCGCGACAACCTTCCCGAAGCCCTTGATATCTACAACAAAGCCGTAATGCTCTCGCGGCAAGGGGTGGATACTGTATTGCTGCCGCGGCTCTATAATAACCTGGGCATTATTAACCTTTACATAAACAATACCGAAAAGGCCCTGGAATTATATTCAAAAGCCCTTGACTTGTTCAAGAAGAGGAAAGACACCATAAACATTGCCGGCACAACAACAAATATCGGCAGCATTTATGTTGAATTGGGCAATTATGAAATCGCGCGCAGCTATTATAACGATGGACTTGAAATATTTAAGAGCATAAACCTCATGGAAGGCGAAGCTCATGCTTTGCTGAAGCTCGGGATGCTTGAAAGCAAAATCACCAACTACGCCAGGGCGCTGGAACATTTCGACGAGAGCATTAACATCCAAAAAAGCCTCGGTATAACATATTCAGGCATCAAATCCATCTTTCTTGCCGAGACACTTATTTATAAGGGTATTGCACAGTTTAAGCTTGGTCATCCCGAAAAGGCTTATATAAACCTGAAACATGGATATAATATAGCATCGGAAAGCGGTGACATTGGATTGCTTGCCCAGGCTTCGGAATACATAAGCAAGTGTTTCAAGTTAAAGTCAGATTATAAGCAAGCCCTTGAATATCACGAAGTTTATAAAAAGTTTTCGGACAGCATAAATAATCAGTCGAGCATAAGAAAACTCACTCAGCTGGAAATGAAGCTTCAGTACGAAGGCAAGCTTCATGACAACCAAATGGAAAACCAGGCCCAATTACGCATAGAGCAAAAAAACACTCTTTATTCCATACTTGCCGCATCGGTATTCTTATTGGGGATGGCCCTGTTCATAGTCTTGCTTAAATTGGAGAAAAACAAAAAAAACAAGGCGCGGCTCGCACAACAAAACCTGGAGGAAAAACTTGAGCATACAAACAAGGAGCTTACGACTTATGTGATGTATCTGCTTCGCAAGAATGAATTTATCATAAGTATCTCGGAGAAATTGAAGCAGGCAAAACTGGAAGCAAAAGCCGAAAACAAACAAAGGATCACCGATCTGATCAAAGAGCTTGAAGAGAACTCCAAGATGTTCTCATGGGAGGAATTCGAGCTGAGGTTCCAGCAGGTTTATACCAGCTTTTATAAAAATCTCAACGAGAAATACCCTAAGCTTTCACAAAACGAAATACGCCTTTGTGCATTTGCAAAACTAAATATGACAACAAAGGAAATAGCAGCGATTACCTATCAATCGGTAAACAGTATTAGCGTGGCCCGCTATCGTTTGCGCAAAAAAATGGGGCTTTCTTCCGACGAAAACCTATATTCCCTTCTTTCAGAATTATAATTCAATAACCTTAACCGAAATGTTAACCACAGATAATCAATGTATTATAATGTGTTGTACGACATTTGTAATGAACATGTATTATTAAAGTAGGTCTTGATTATTTCCACAAAACAATATATGGGCATTTCTTTGTTGCATAAAAATAATAATGTTTTTATGTCGGTAAAAGAAGAAAAGGATATTTCCATCGATAAGCAGCTCGATTTAATAATAGAGAAAAACAAAGACGGCGCCAGTGCCATGAAGAAAATCATCGATGCCATATCAAAGGAAAAGAATAAAATAAACCAGAAACCAGAAAAAGTATAAAGCCATGAAAAAGATTTATTTCGTATTAAGTGTGCTAACAGCTATATTTATTGGGTCGCTAGATGCTCAAAGCTGGGTTTCACTGACAACCGGAACCTCATATATCTTATACGACATCAGTTTTGCGCCCGGTCAAAATGATATCGGTTATGCAGGTGGGATGCAATATACATACAATGCCGAAGGGGTGGTTATTAAAACTACCGATGGTGGTGATAACTGGACAGAAGTCTTGGGCGGTGCGGGAACCGACGGGATAGAGGCCGTTGCTTTTATTTCGGCCGATACCGGCTTTGTCGCGGGCTGGAATGATTATTTCGCCAAAACTACCGATGGCGGCACAACATGGACGACAATGTCTGTTGGCAGCAACAACTGGTATTTTGTTGACATAGAGTTTTGGGACTCCGACAACGGCATAGCGGCGGCAGTGCTGAACTCAGGCACGAATGCTATTTACGTAACTACCGATGGTGGAACTACATGGACGACAGCGACCGGGATCAACCAGAACATTCAGGATGTGTGCTATGCCAATGCAACAACTCTTTTTTCCGTTGGCGGCGATGAGAAAATTGCCAAATCAACTGATGGGGGAAATACCTGGACAAATATTTATACAGGTATTCTGACTTATTATTTCTTCGGGCTTGATTTTGACGGCGACTTTGGAATTGTAGGCGGCGAAGACGGAAAAATAATGTCAACCACCGATGGGGGGTCCTCATGGTCGACCTTTACGACCGGTTACGAGAATTTTTATGCTGCCCATGTTTTTAATCCCGACTCCGCTTATATGGGCGGCACCGACGAGAACATATATAAGACTACTGATAGCGGTGCCAGCTGGGGATGGGAATATAACGGACCCGGAACCTCTCATCTTTATAAACTAAAGGCCACGGCGAACAATACCAGCTTTGCTTGCGGCTCTCAAGGTTTGATATTAAGGAAAGATGCTCCCTTAACTGCTGCCTTTGCTGCCGACAACGAAGATATCTGCGCAGGTGGCACAGTAAACTTTACGGATATGAGCACAGGTGCTACTTCGTGGAACTGGACTTTCGAGGGCGGGACGCCCGCAACGTCCACAGATCAAAACCCTAGTGTTGTTTATAGCAATCCCGGGACTTTCGATGTTACGCTGGAGGTGTCGGACGGTGTTGGTACACAGACCCTAACAATGACCGATTATATCAATGTCGTTGTATTGCCCTTGCAGCCCGACACGCCTTCGGGTGAGACAGCCGTTTGTGCCGGGAGCACTGTTCAGTATTCAACTAATACAGTTGCCTATGCCGAAACCTATACTTGGGAAGTAAACCCTTCTGATGCCGGTACTATCTCGGGCGATTCCACAATTGCCGATTTTATTGCCTCGGAAACATGGACCGGTGATTATACGGTAAAAGTAAGGGCTGCCAACACTTG
>JAADIS010000038.1 GCA_013151215.1 Chlorobiota bacterium
TCTTCCGCCATCCGCTTTGTGAGCGTAGTTATCAAAACCCGATAGCCCTTATCAATGGTATCCTCTATCTCATCCAGTAAGTCATCGATCTGATTAATGCTCGGACGTACTTCGATTATGGGATCCAACAAACCTGTTGGACGTATAAGTTGTTCTACAACAACCCCTTCCGACATTTGCAACTCGTAGTCAGCCGGAGTTGCACTAACATAAATCACCTGATCGGTTATGCCCTCGAACTCATCGAATTTCAAGGGGCGGTTATCCATTGCCGATGGCAACCGAAAACCGAACTCGACCAGGTTATGCTTGCGCGAGCGGTCACCACCGAACATAGCCTTGACCTGGGAAACCGTTACATGGCTTTCGTCGATGACAGTGATAAAGTCGCCGGGAAAATAATCAAGCAAACAGAAGGGCCTTGAGCCCTGGGATCTGCCGTCAAAATAACGGGAGTAATTCTCAATACCGGAACAATAGCCAAGCTCCCGCATCATTTCCACATCATAAGTTACCCTGTCCTCCAGTCGCTTGGCCTCCAAATGCTTACCTATCTCATGGAAATAATCAACCTGTTTTCGCATATCTCCTTGGATATCAAACAAAGCCGATTTCATTTTGTCCTTGGAGGTTACAAAAATATTTGCCGGATAGATTGTAATATTATCGAGGCTTTCTATCCTCTTTCCCGGTATCGGGTCAATTATTTCCAATTCTTCTATCTCATCCCCGAAAAACGTAATTCTAAAAGCATGGTCGGCATAACCTGGAAAAACATCAACAGTATCTCCTTTTACGCGGAAAGTCCCCCTTTTAAGCTCCATCTCGTTGCGCGAATAAAGCGCTGCGACAAGGTCGAGCAAGAACTTATTCCTGCTTATAAGCTGAGCGGTTTTGAGGACTATGACATTATTGGTGAAATCATCGGGATTTCCTATTCCATAAATACAAGATACGGATGAGACCACAATGATGTCCCTTCGTCCTGACAACAATGACGATGTGGTGCTAAGGCGAAGTTTTTCTATTTCCTCATTAATGGAAAGGTCTTTCTCAATATAGGTGTTAGTAACCGGAATATAGGCTTCGGGCTGATAATAATCGTAATATGAAACGAAATACTCTACGGCATTCTCAGGGAAAAACTGCTTAAACTCGCCATATAACTGTGCGGCCAGTGTTTTATTGTGCGACAATACCAATGTTGGCCTATTTAATTGAGCAAGCACATTAGCCACTGTAAATGTTTTGCCGGAGCCGGTAACGCCCAACAAGGTCTGGGCTTTGTCGCCCCGCTTTATTCCATCAACAAGTTGCCTTATTGCGTCAGGCTGGTCGCCTGTTGGTTTAAAACCTGAAGTTAACTTAAATTGCATGCCGACATTTTACGATGCAAAAATATAATAAAAACAATTTGTTAAGGGAAAGAGTATTTCTTTTGACTTACAAAAAGATATATTTATATTTTAGCCCTCTTAAAATATATTCCATGACTAAAGCAAAAACCTCATTCTTTAATAAATTCCTCAACTATACCGAAAAAGCGGGGAATTCATTGCCCCACCCGGCAAGCTTGTTCGCATTGTTCGCGTTTTTGGTTTTAATAATCTCATTTGTTGCCCACATATTTCAATGGACCGCTGTCCATCCGGGGACGGGAGATTTGATTAAGCCCGTCAACTTATTGAATGTTGATGGGATACACAGGATCATTCTTGAGATGGTCCACAATTTCACCTCATTTGCGCCTCTTGGCATTGTTATAGTTGCCATGTTGGGAATTGGCATTGCCGAGAGCTCAGGTTTGATTGCGGCCCTAATACGATTGATGGTCCTTAAATCCCCTAAGAAATATTTGACTTTCGTTTTGGTATTAGCCGGTATTTTGTCGAATACTGCCAGCGATATCGGATACGTTTTGCTGATCCCACTTGCCGGAACGATATTTCTGTCGATAAAAAGAAACCCCCTCACGGGAATGGCAGCAGCATTTGCAGGAGTTTCAGGTGGTTTTTCGGCCAACTTGTTTTTGGGCACCATTGACCCCTTGCTTGCAGGGCTTTCTCAGGAGGCAGCTCAAATCATCAATCCTATTTACGAAGTTAACCCAACGGCAAATTATTATTTTATGTTCGTTTCAACCTTTTTGATCGCGCTGGCAGGCACTTGGGTAACTGAGAAAATAGTTGCGCCGCGATTGGGCGATTATACCGGTTTGCATGAACAAGAAGAAATAGGGGAACTTAAACCAAACGAAAAAAAAGGATTATTATGGGCGGGGATTGTATTATTGATTTTAAGCGCCATAGTTTTAATAGGCATATTACCTGAAAATGGCTTTCTTCGCCTTCCAGGCGAAAGCATATTGAAATCGCCTGTAATAAAGGGGGTTATAGCATTGCTTTTAGTGTTTGCCGGAGGAACAGGGCTTGCATACGGACTGGCTTCCGGAAGCTTCAAAAACGACACCGATGTCGTAAACGGCATGTCGGCAAGCATAAAGACCCTTGCCACTTATATAGTTCTGGTATTTTTTGCGGCACAGTTTGTTGCCTTCTTCAAATGGAGTCATCTGGGAGAAATAATCGCCATAAACGGCGCCACTTTTCTAAAGAGCATAAACATTGGTAGCATACCGTTAATAATTGCATTTATAATCCTGGCAGCAACAATTAACATGGCCATGGGCTCGGCATCGGCGAAATGGGCAATTATGGCCCCTGTTTTTATTCCTTTGTTCATGGAATTGGGTTATTCCCCCGAACTATCACAAGTAGTTTATCGTATCGGAGATTCGGTAACAAATCTGATATCGCCCATGATGAGCTTCTTTGCACTAATAATTGCCTTCTTCCAGAAATATGATAAAAAGGCAAATATAGGGACCATAATTTCAACTATGCTCCCATACACTTTTGTTTTCTTTATAGTATGGTCTCTTCTCATTATTGTATGGATGCAGCTCGGCTTGCCACTGGGGCCGGGCGCGCCTCTTCATTACGATCCTTGATAACGAGCAAAACAATGCTTTTGAATTATATCCTTAACATTAATAAGATTGTTATTTTTGTACAAAATTAATTTATTGAAAAGGATACTGATAATACAAACAGCCTCTTTGGGCGACGTTGTTCTGGCATCGCCCGTAATTGAGTGCCTCAGCCATGATTACCCGCAAGCGAAAATCGATTTCTTGATGAAATACGGCTATGAGGGTGTTTTCAGAAGGCATCCTAAATTGCACCATGTCATTGTTTGGGATAAAACGGAGAAGAAATACGAGCATCTTTGGGAACTGATAAAAATTATCCGCGAGAAGAAATATGACGCAGTTGTCAACTTGCAGCGCTTTGCCTCCTCAGGATTGATAACCGCGCTTTCCGGATCAAGAACAAGAATCGGATTCAACAAAAACCCATTTTCGCCTTTTTTCACTAAAAGCGTCAAACATAAAATCGGAAAAGGGAAAAACTACCCGCATGAAGTAGAAAGAAACCTCAAGCTGATCGAAAGCATAAGCAAGTGCGATACTGCCAAGATGAAGCTTTACCCTTCCCAACAGGATTTTGCAAAAGTATCGCAGCTTAAAACTTCGGCTTATATAACTATCGCCCCGGCATCCCTCTGGTTCACAAAGCAATATCCTTATGAGAAGTGGGTTGATTTCGCCTCAAGGCTCCATGCAGATTTCCGTATTTACTTTTTGGGGTCGCCAAAGGAAAAAGAAATATCAGATAAAATTATTAAGGCATCAGGACATACAAACAGCCTTAATCTGGCGGGAAGCCTTTCATTTCTCGAATCGGCTGCTTTAATGAAGGATGCGATAATGAATTACGTGAACGATTCGGCGCCAATGCATCTTGCCTCCGCCATGGATGCTAATACGGCGGCTGTTTATTGCTCTACCGTTCCCGGCTTCGGTTTCGGCCCCCTGGCAAAAAAATCGGTGATAATCGAAACAAAAAAGCAATTAGGCTGTAAACCTTGCGGGCTACATGGTTTTAATACATGTCCGAAAAAGCATTTTGATTGTGCAAACACAATAGAAACTAATCAATTATTGGAAATTTTATGAGTTTGGAAGACGAAATACAGAAGTCGGTGGAGCTACTTAAAAAAGGTAAGGTTATTCTTTACCCCACCGATACGATCTGGGGCATAGGTTGCGATGCCACCAATACGAAGGCAGTACAAAAAATTTATAAAATCAAACAAAGGACGGAGAGCAAATCACTGATTTTGCTTTTGGACTCAATTGAGAAATTGAGCAATTATGTAGAAAGAGTGCCTACAATAACAACAGAGCTTATTAATCATTCTGCCTCACCGCTAACCATAGTTTATTCCGGCGCAAAAAACATATCGAAAAACCTCATAGCCAAAGATGGCAGCATAGCTATCAGGATCGTAAAAGGCGAATATTGCTCCAAAGTAATAAAGCGGCTCGGAAAACCATTGGTTTCCACATCAGCGAACTTGTCCGACCAGGCCACACCGAGACATTTTGAGGAAATCAGCGATGATATCAAAAGCAAGGTTGATTATGTGGTGGATATTTTCAGGGACAGGATACAAGGAATGAAACCCTCGACAATAATCAGGATTGAGGAAAACGGCAACTTCGAGATTTTGAGGCAATAAGCAATTTGCTGAGCATTGCCCAAATACGACAATATTAATCTATTTATGAACGAAAAAGATATTTTCGAATAAGGTAAAGGAGGCTTAAGAATTATCGAAATCGATGGATACAAGATTTTGGTATTAACCTGTTTCGACTATTTATTTCCGGAACCATCTGTTTAAGGACATCAGGCAAGAGATTAATTTCAAAAAAAAACTTCCTTTTTGTAAAGCTTAATAAATACTTTATATATTTGCCCCATGAATTTGATAACAAATAACAATTGGTGGTGGCACTTCGAATATTCCATAGGGATATTTTAGGTGTGATTTATTAATTGTTGATAAATGATATTTAAAGCCGTCCCGTTGGGGCGGCTTTTTTTTGTTAAAATAAAATTAAGAACATGAAAAGTAAAATTCGATTTTGGTTAAAAAAAGTAATATTCCGATGGCGTTTGTCAAGTTTTGAACCCGGAAAATTATAAATGCAAAAAATAATCATTAATATTAAAATCGTAATAAAATGAATACAACAATAATAGAAAATGGAATAAAAGCAAAACAATTCGACTCTGTAAATGGCAGGTTTGGTGAATTTGGCGGCATGTATGTCCCCCCTGTTCTTGAATCGAAACTTTTAAATCTTGCAAATGTTTTTGAGGAGGAAACAAAAAAGAAAGACTTTGAGGATGAGTTTATCCATTATTTAAAAACATTTGTGGGGCGACCTTCGCCACTATACTACGCCTCTAATCTGTCGAGACTTGTAGGCTCTAGGATTTATCTCAAAAGGGAGGATTTAAACCATACGGGCTCTCACAAAATAAATAATACAATTGGTCAAATATTACTTGCAAAGCGTATGGGAGCAACAGAGATAGTTGCCGAAACGGGCGCAGGGCAGCATGGTGTCGCAACCGCCACAGCAGCAGCACTTTTTGGAATGAAGTGTAAAATTTTTATGGGGGCCAGGGATGCCGAACGACAAAAAATGAATGTTAGCCGTATTAAACTCCTGGGTGCTGAAATGGTGCTTACACATGAAGGAAGAGGAACACTTAAAGATGCTGTGGATGCTGCTTTGGGATACTATATCGAGCATCCGGACGTATTTTACCTACTTGGTTCGCAAGTCGGCCCCCACCCCTATCCCACAATGGTCGGGTATTTCCAAAGTATAATTGGGAAAGAGGCCAAAAAACAAGTCATGGAGGCAGAAGGCCGCTTACCGGATAATATTCTTGCATGTATTGGTGGCGGCTCCAACGCGATCGGTCTTTTCACCGAGTTTTTATATGATGCAAAAGTAGCCATCCATGCTGCCGAAGGTGGCGGCGAAGGAGCAGTCTTAGGAAAAACGGCAGCTACCTTGAGCCTTGGCAAGCCAGGTGTCTTCCAAGGTACATTTTCTTATGCCCTTTCAGATGAAAACGGCGAAGTTTATCCTACCCAATCCATAGCAGCAGGTTTGGATTATCCTGGGATCAGCCCGCAGCATGCACTGCTGAAAGAAATGAAAAGAGCTAATTATCACCTAATTACGGATGCGGAAGCCATAGACGCATTTAAAATACTTTCATCCCTGGAAGGTATAATCCCGGCAATAGAATCATCTCATGCCGTTGCTTTGGCGATGAAGCTCCTTAAAGGAAAGGAAAAGGAAATCAGCATCATAAACCTTAGCGGCAGGGGGGATAAGGATGTCGAAAGGGATTTAATGTGAGCTTTACTTGGATTTAATTGGTTTAATTAATTGGTAATTTGTTGTTTATGAATTAAATTTTTATTTAATTTTACGGCAAATACCTAAAAAATGCAGTGGTCGGTTCGCCCTTTTGTTCGCATAGTGATTTTTTATGTATCCGGTATCATCATCGGAAACAACTTTAATTATTTGGACATAAGTATCGAACCGGCCCTGCTTGTCTTTGCGACACTTTTACTAATTAACGCACTTTTGTCAAAGTTTTTCACTTCTTATAAAAACCGATGGTTAACAGGCCTTGTTTTTTATTGCATGATCAGCCTGGCCGCAGCAATAAATATATATTTCACCAACAAACCTATTTATCAGGCACCAATATTTAATGAGGATAAAGTATTTATAGCAGAGGTACTTAGCGACATCAGGGAGACATCCAAAACTTTCAGGGCCGAACTTCTTCTTAAATATGAGGACAGCCTCAACAACATCCAAAAGGAAAAAGTTATCGCATATCTCGAAAAATCCCCAGATGCCGCATCATTGGGATATGGCGATAAAATCTCAATTATTGCAAAACCTCTTGTCTTCGGCAACAAAGGAAATCCCGCTGAGTTCGACTATAAAACCTATTTGCTTCATCGGGGAATTGCCAAATCGTTATACTTAAAAAAATCTCAATGGGTGTTTCTTGGGCATAATCCAACCAACAAATTAATATCTTATGCCAGGTTATTAAGGCTTAAGCTTCTTGAAAAACTACGGGAATATTTATTCTTCAAGGATACTTACCCGGTGGCCGCTGCTATTTTAGTCGGCTACGACAGCATGATGGATGACGAAACACAAGACGATTACATAAAAGCCGGTGCAATGCATATTTTATGTGTTTCCGGTCTTCATGTGGGGGTTATTTTCCTGTTGATGACACAGATACTTAATTTTTTACTTCGCTGGAAATATGGGCGTCTGATAAGAATTGTGCTTTTGTTATTGAGCATTTGGGCTTATGCACTTTTAACCGGAATGTCGCCCTCGGTAGAAAGATCGGCAATAATGTTTTCATTTTTCATTGTCGGGCAAGGCCTTCGCCGACCGAAAGATTCATATAATACTTTAGCTGCCTCCGCTTTCGTTATGCTGGCAATAAACCCGAACCTTTTGTTCAGTGTCGGGTTTCAGTTATCATATTCGGCAGTTCTGGGAATTATCGCCCTCTATAAACCATTGTATAAGCTATTGTATTTCAGGAATATATTCTTAAACTACCTGTGGTCGATATTATCTGTATCAATTGCGGCCCAATTGGCGACTTTTCCAATTGCCAGTCATTATTTCCACTATTTCGCCAACTATTTCTGGCTAATCAACCTTATCGTCATTCCTGCATCCTTTGCGATAATAGTCTCCGGTTTTGTGTTCTTTATTTTCAGCGGAATACCATTTTTAGCAGGCGCTTTGGGCGCTTTGACTTCATTTTTTGTGTTAGCGATAAACTATGTTGTAAGTTTTGTTGAATACTTTCCATATTATGGATTGGAAAATATTTTTATGCCATGGTGGAAAACATTCTTGATTTATTTAATAATAGCCTTCGGGTTCCATATCTTATTCTTCAAGAGAATAAGGCTTTTGATCTATCTTGCTGCTGTATTGTTTATTTTATCAGGAATAAATACAATTTATGTATTCAACAATCTTAAAGCATCAAAAGTCATTTGCTACAATATTAATAATCATGATATTATTTTATTGAAAACAGGACCCAAGTCAGTTATACTTTCTGATAAAGACTTTATTAATGACAACAAGCTTCAACAGTTCGCGCTCAAAAACTCACTAATTGAAGAGGGAATAAAAACAAAAAAACTATTGGTACTGGGTCAGGATAAGTATTCGGATGAACATACACTTTTTATCGACCGGAATTTTTTTCAATTCAAGGATAAGCGCTTTTTAATTGTAGAAAACCAGGGAGACACAAAAATGATAAAGCATTCCAACAACATTAATGTTGATTACTTAATGGTTTTAGGAAAACGAAACTTGGACATAAAATCCATCTTATATGATATCAGTTTCAAGAAACTCATTATTGGCTCAACGGTCCCCATTTGGAAACAACAGAAAATTATTGCACAGTGTACCGAATTGGGCCTTAATTATTATAGTTTAAAACAAAACGGCGCTTTTGTCGAAGAAATCAAATGATGCTTAATTCCTTAAATGATTATCATAACAAAAAATCATTTTCTGGACCGGGCAGTATAACCCTTGTAATATATCCCATCTGAACGGGAATAAATAATATAAACGTAATGCCTTGACATAAAACAAAAAAAGCCGCTCGGGGAGCGGCTTTGGCGGTCTGGACGGGACTCGAACCCGCGACCCCCTGCGTGACAGGCAGGTATTCTAACCAAGCTGAACTACCAGACCAATATTTTTATGAACTTCTGATAATCCTTATCGACTGCTACCAAACCCGTCTCGCCTCAGGCGAGATGACAGGCAGGTATTCTAACCAATCCCGAGAACTCAGGAGAACTACCAGACCAATATTTTAATGAACTTCCCTTAAAAAGAGGCTGCAAAAATACGTGCTTTTTCGTAATCTACAAACAAAAAGAATATTTTTTTTAATCAAACATCCAGCCATCAGGAACTACTTGTGCCTCAGACATATCCAGCCTTTTCATCCCTTTAGTGCAGCGGATTATCACCCAAACATAAAAGAAAACAAGTATAAAAACTCCCACAACTATAAAGGAGGTAATCGCTCCAACCACCAAAAACAACATTCCTTTCCAAAAAGTACTGATAAGAAACCTATAGTGGGTTCTCAACCAGTCAGGCATTGGATCGTCTTTGCTGATGTATGCAATTACCGCGGCAATTATAGCCGTAATGCCAAATACCAAACTCACCAAAAAAAGTATATATATCATTCGCGTGTTTTCAATTTGCTTTTGTTCGGGAATTACACTTTGTTCCATACTTTTGAATTTCTCAAGCTCTCGATAAATAATCTGCGCACTTATAAGATCAGCACTTATTGTTTTTTCAAAATTAACAAATTATTCATTGCCTTTGAAGTTCAAAGATGCCGAATTAACACAATACCTCATCCCGCCCGGCTTTGGGCCATCGTTGAAAAGATGCCCTAGATGCCCGCCGCATTTCTTACATTTAATTTCTGTTCGTATCATGCCATGGCTTTCATCTAGCACTTCTATGATATTAGAAGTATCTGCGGCAGCATAAAAACTTGGCCATCCACAGCCCGAATCAAATTTATTTTCGGAACTGAACAATTTCGCTCCGCAACCTGCACAATAATAAAAGCCATCGTTCTTGAAGTTTACATATTTTCCGCTATAAGGGGCCTCGGTGGCACTCTCGCGCAAAACTCTGTATTGTTCGCTGCCCAGCTCCTTTGCCCATTGCTGTTCGCTCTTGTTTATCTTAGTATCCATATTAGTATTTGTGTCTTGTGCAAATATCGATAAAAACGCAATTGTAAATATTAATGTTAATAAATTATTCATACTTAGCATCTTAAAAAGCCATATCATTATCAGTTTTATAACAGACCACAAAAAAACGAGTTTTTCAGCAAACTTATTGCACTCATTTTGTTAAGGATATTATAATATTATGCTCATATTTCTATCTTTGTGCTTCACGAAAAAAATCAGTTTATGTATGAACTCATAAGCCAATCGGCTGAATATATTAAAAATCAAGGCGTTGAGAAACCGGAAACAGGAATCATACTTGGCACCGGCCTGGGGAGCATGGTTAATGACATCGAGGTTGAAATCAGCATTGACTATACAGACATTCCAAACTTTCCTATTGCAACAGTGGAGTTTCATTCGGGGAAACTTATTTACGGCAGCTTATCAGGCAAGAAAGTCCTTGTAATGAACGGCAGGTTTCATTTTTATGAAGGCTATTCGTTGCAGGAAGTGACTTTCCCCATAAGGGTGATGAAGCTCCTGGGCGTAAAAACCTTATTGGTATCCAATGCCTGCGGCGCCATCAACCTCAATTACAAGCCTTCGTCATTAATGATCATCGACGATCACATAAACATGTTGCCCGGCAATCCTTTGGTTGGGAAAAACATAAGCAAGCTGGGTCCTCGTTTTGTTGATTTAAGCAGGCCTTACGATAAGATCTTGATAGCAAAGATGGAAGAAATAGCCGAGGCGAACAATATTGAAATAAACAAAGGCGTTTATGTATCATGGATAGGCCCGAGCCTCGAAACCCGCGCCGAATATCGCTTTATTAAAACTATGGGCGCCGATGTCGTAGGCATGTCAACAGTGCCCGAAGTTATAGTGGCAAACCACATGAACATGAAAGTAGCGGCCATATCGGTCATTACGGATATTTGCGACCCCGACAACCTGGAAGAGGCCGATATAAATAAGATATTAGAGAATGCCGCTTTGGCTGAAAAAGACTTGGTATTGATATTCAAGCAATTAGTTAAGGACATGTAAAATCATTCGCCTTTTTTGCCATTTACTTCCTCATAAAAGAGCAAATCGATTTTTTTATATACATTTGCTCATCAATATAATATTTATGCATAATTTTTCGAAATTAACCCTACCGGGAATCTTTAATGAATCAGTAAGAATGTATGGCGACCGACCGGTTTTATCGTTCGTCGGGGAAGAACCGCTTACATATTCCGAAATGAGCCAAAGGGTTAAATCCGTTATGGCGTTCTTGAAAAAACACAGCGTCGGCAAGGGCGACAGGGTAGCCATATTGAGCTCCAACATGCCCAATTGGGGGGTTGCGTTTTTTGCTATTGCATCAATTGGGGCTGTCATTGTTCCCATACTTCCTGATTTCAGCAACGAAGAAGTCAAAAATGTACTTCGGCATTCTGAGGCAAAGGCTATTTTTATTTCCCAGTCCTTGGTCAAAAAAATATCACTCGATGATTCCGGCTTAATAATCAAAATAGATGATTTTTCAATTATCAAATCCGATGCGGATCTTTTATATAATGAAAACGAACTGGAGAATTCCGATTTTCAGGTCGAGGAAGACGACCTAGCCTCCATAATTTACACTTCAGGCACAACGGGAAAATCGAAAGGCGTTATGCTGAGCCATAAGAACATAAGCTTCACGGCATCCTCAAGCAGGCATATACAGGAAATCGTTCCCGGTGATAGGTTTTTATCTGTTTTGCCTTTGTCTCATACTTATGAGAACACAATTGGGTTCGTATTACCGATAATTTGCGGCGCTTGTGTTTATTATATCACAAAACCACCAACTCCGGCAGTATTGCTTCCCGCCTTAGCGGAAGTGAGGCCGACATTAATGCTTACGGTTCCTTTGATAATCGAAAAAATCTATAGGGGGAAAGTGATGCCTGTGTTCGAGAAGAAATGGATTACGAGGGCACTTTATAAAATACCTGTTACGCGCAAGAGATTAAACGCCATTGCCGGGAAAAAACTAATGAAAACCTTTGGTGGGGAACTGAAATTTTTTGGGATTGGAGGTGCTAAATTAAACAAGGCGGTCGAAAAATTCCTCATCGAGGCCAAATTCCCTTATGCTGTTGGCTACGGCCTTACAGAAACAGCCCCGCTATTAGCCGGGATGGCTCCTTTTAAGACCAAGTTGCAGTCAACAGGGCCAAGCCTGCAGGGTGTTACCTTAAAAATACACAAGCCTAAAAAGTTTACCGGCGAAGGCGAGATCTGGGCCAAAGGCCCAAATGTGATGAAAGGCTATTATAAGGAGCCAGGGCTCACCAAGGAGGTTTTAACCGAGGACGGTTGGTTCAAAACCGGCGACCTAGGTATTATCGACGAGGACAACTACCTGTTTATCAGGGGAAGAAGCAAAAACGTAATAGTTGGCCCCAGCGGCGAAAATATATTTCCTGAGGATATTGAGTCGATAATAAACAACTTTAAACATGTAGCCGAATCCTTGGTTATAAGCCAAAAGGGTAAACTTGTCGCTTTAGTTCATTTCAACAAAGAAGAAATTGAACAGCACTATCAACAGATGAAGTCGGAGGTTTCAAACTTCGTTGAGCACAAATACGACGAATTGCAGAAAGAGCTCAAGACATTTGTGAACTCAAAAGTGAACAGGTTCTCTAAAATTCAGGCCGTAATAATTCAAAAAGAAGAATTTATTAAAACCGCGACAAAAAAAATAAAGCGCTTTTTATACGATTAAGCACATACGGGACAAAAAAAACCTCCGTGAAATATTTCACGGAGGTTTTTTTTATATCAGGTGTTTACAGCAATTTATCAATATCCTTGGCTACTTCCGAATTGCTTGGACGTTTGGCATTTTGATCAACCACCTTGCCTTTTTTATCGATAAGCACGTAACGGGGGATATATTGCACGTTGAATTTCTCATTCATTTGCTCATATACGTTCCTGTTGACCCTATAATGTTCACCGGTAAGATTCATCTTCGATATCGCATCCCTCCACGGTGTTGCGTTCCTATCCGTTGAAATGTAAACAAAAACCACGTCCTTTCCCTTATAATGTTCTTGCAATTTCAAGGAATAAGGCATTTCGCCCTTACAAGGCCGGCACCAACTGGCCCAGAAATCAAGATATATAACCTTGCCCTCGTACTTATTAACGATATCGTCAAAGTTGGTGCTTTGCAGCCCTTGCTGATTTAAATCGGATATATTAGTCTGGATATCCGCTGATTGCGCATTGGAATATATTGCGGCAAATACAAATAAAACAGTAAAAAGGATATTTTTCATATTTAAATTTTTTATGTTATAACAAGATATTAGTGAGATTATTTCGCTCTTGCTTACACTAGCTACCATATTTTAGTATTTATTTAACAAGATTTATTGAGTAAAAACAAATTGAATGATATTCGCACCCATTTGTAGCGCTTCATTGCGTTTTAGTTGCGAATCGTGATGGACTTCAGCATCTTCCCAACCATCACCCAGGTCGCATTCGTAATCGTAAAAACAAAGCAAACGGCCTTTATAAACAAGGCCGAAGCCTTGGGGCGGTTTATTATTGTGCTCGTGGATTTTAGGCAAGCCATTATTAAAATCATATTTCTGGTGATAAATAGGGTTATCGAATGCCAGTTCCACAAAATCGAGTTCAGGAAACACCTTTTTCATCTCGCGCCTTATAAATTTATCGAGCCCATAATTATCGGATACATGCAAAAAACCACCGGATATCAGGTATTTACGGAGATTAAGGGCTTCGTCCGGAGAAAATATAATGTTGCCGTGCCCGGTAATGTGTACAAGGGGATAATTGAAAATATCACTGCTTCCAACCTCAACGGTGGGAATTTCAGTGTCAATATCGGTATTTAGATGCTTATTGCAAAACTTTGCGAGATTAGGCAAAGATGTAGGGTTTGCATACCAGTCGCCACCACCTTTATATTTTAACAAGGCTATTTGGACGTCCTGCCCAAAGGCAATGTTGCCAACAAAAATCAAGATTACCAATAAAGAATTTTTCATCGGGACAAAAATAGGAAATCGAATTCAATTTAATTTGTAATAAATATTAATAATTATCAAGGGGGCTTTTTAAGAAATGCTGTTCAACAAATTTATTGTATGACAAGCAACAACACCTGCCGTTTCGGTGCGAAGCCGCGATTTCCCGAGGCTCACGGGGACAAAGCCTTTTTGTTTTGCCATTTCAACTTCATCGGGCCGAAAATCTCCCTCAGGGCCTATCAGCACCAGTGCGTTTTCACCCCGTTTATATGCCTTTGTCAATTCCAGTCCTACATCCTTATCTATGTATGCAATAAACTTCTGTCCATCAAAATCTTGCTCCAAGAAACTTTTAAGCTTAAGCTGATTGTTTAAAATCGGACGATACGATTTTAAGGATTGCTTTACGGCAGAAGTTATTACTTTTTCAAGCCTTTCGGCCTTAACCACCTTACGTTCTGACTGTTCACAAATAATAGGCGTTATTTCACCAATACCTATCTCAGTTGTTTTTTCAAGGAACCATTCCAGTCTGTCGTTGTTTTTTGTGGGAGCAATGGCTATGTGGATGTTGTAACCCAATTTATCGTCGCCTTCAAGCTTCTTTAATATTTCCACTTCGCAACGGCTTTGTGCAGCGTTTATGATCTTGGTTTCGTAAAACCAACCTTTTCCGTCAGTAAAATAAACTATATCGCCTTCTATTCTTCTTAAAACTTTAACAATATGCTTCGACTCCTCCTTGGGGAGGGTATAAAAACCACCATTAATGCCTGGAGCGTAAAATAAATTCATTTATTTTAAAATAATCAATTTTTCTGAAGCAGAAACTGCGTTTCCGTTGAGTCTCAAATAATAAACTCCTGAGCTCAAAGTACTTCCTAAATCAATATCAACAACAGAAATCTGAGGTGCTATGCCTTGTTGATAGATTAGATCACCCTGAAAGCTTATCACGCTAAGTTTATTAAACAAGTGATTTTCGGAAAGCAGGATATGGAATTTCCTTTTCGAGGGATTCGGATAAACAACAAATTCATCATCAGCCTTTACATTATTCACGCCAACATACTGGCTTACAGATACATTGTCGATAAATATCGGGTTACCATAATCATTATACGATTCAAAGGCAATTCTTACCTCAGCCTGATTCAACCAAGGGTTTAGGTCAATATTTATACATTGCGCACCCCAGCCAGCAATACACCAGTCAAGTGATGAAACGGGCCAGAAATCAGGGTTCTGTACTGCTGTGGCGAAGTTCCCCGAACCATCCTCGCCATTGGCAAAAACCCTTGTCCAGGTATTTCCGCAATCGCCGCTTACCAGTACTATTAGTGAATCACGGGCCTTGTCGTTGCGTTTAGCATAGGCATGTTCAAATTCCATAACGGCATTATTCATTCCTTTTAAGTTAAAGGGGGGCGAAACCAGCCTGTCCCTATCCCCTACGGGGAAATACTCATCAAGCTTAATACCGGCCGCATTGAAACCCGGCTCATTACCTCCAACATTATAGATATCCCAGCTAATTTCATCGTCCGGGTTTTGTATCTGCCAATAATTCGTCTTTAAACCATCGTTTTCAAATGTTTCCGAGAAATACGGCACAAACCCTCCGGCCATCACCTCATTATCCTTTGTCAATGAGGAGCTTCCGTTCAAATTGGAAGTTGTTAAGCTAATACTATAGGTATCAACCTCATCAAAAATCAATATGGCATTTTGTGAATTAGCATCTGTTCCTTCAATAAAATGAAAAGTTCCAGGACTAATCTCCCATTGCCACGCTATGGGGCTATAAAGCGACTTATCGAAAAAACGAACCGTATCTGCCAAACAGCCGAACTTATTGTCAACATCAAAATCAACAAGAGGTAAAATCGTACTACTAACAGTTATAAATCCAGTTTTTGTCATTGTATTGTCCCCTGCCGTATTTTGGGTTGTCAAGCTCACATTATAAACGCCCTCCGTATCATAAACAATAGCTGTCGGATCCTGTTCTGTGGAGCTTCCCGGCTCGCCCCCTTCAAAAGTCCATTCCCATGAAGTAGGGTTTCCGTTTGTTTGATCAGTAAAATTAACCGTTTCCCCTGTTGGGATGATTTCCTCATCGGCCGTAAAGTCAGTCTCGGGAACTTGTGTGAAATCGAGGGAAGCAATTTGTGTTTTCCAGCTCCAGCCACCGTTTGTCCATTCCGTTGTAAACCAGAACGTAGTACCATCACTTGGATCAACGCTCATACAAGAATAATCGCCCCAGCGGGATAGGTTTGCTTGGGATTTATTTCCTGTCAAAATACTAGTTTCCTCGACATCAAGAACCCCAAGTCCCATTGCTGCCCCGGCCAATTGCCCTGCAAACCTTATCGAAGGATAGGTCAATGGCCCCGAAACCGAGTAGCCAATCGCAATATCACCATTGTCGTTCATTGCCACACTGGCCATCCAGCGGCTGTTGCCGTCATCCGGGGCATAAGTACCTTGCTGATAAATATACCATGCCCCTCCCGGGTATTTTCTTAATTCATACCACTTTACCCCTGCCCTGCCGTTATCGTCAACGCGCACGGTATGATTGGTGAGCATCACTTCGTAATCACCAAAATTCCGGTATTGCAGCCTATACATCAGCCTTCCGCTTAGGGCATCTAGTTTCTTGGAGGTCCCTTTTTGGACTATATTGATGTTGTTTGTATAAAACTGTTCCGTAACCAAAGGCGACAGATAATTAGTTGTCGAGTTTTCAGGCGTTTCCCAGTCAATATCAACTTCCCATATCTTAAGGTTGTTGCTGCCCATGCTCATGAAATATTCAGGGGAGCCCGAGGGAGGAGGTGTTGCTCCGTCGGCATCGGCCGGAAGAAGGCTGCCATACGAAGTGCCCATATCGAAGAAAACCATCTCGGCAGTAGGGTCGCCCACAAGCATCTTAGCCTTGTCAACAGCACAAATGCCGCCGCCGGCCCATTGCCAATTATCAAACTGGTTGATGCTGAAGTAATAGGCGTCGTTCCAGATACCGAACTTAGGATAGTCGTTCAGGTTGTCGAATTCATAAGCATAACGATACCAGCTTCCCAAAGGGTCCGGTGTTGTCGAAACTGCAATCAACTCATAGTATTTACCATTGTTCGTACTTAGCGCGAATTGTGTGGCTATCCACCTGTCGGAATATTCGTCGTATAGTACTATTGGATCGCCGTCGTTAGCATTATCAAAGGGCTGACCGTCGTCAAAACCTTCCCAAAGGGTTTGATTGTCGGCGGGAGCCATAAGCTGGTTACCTTCTTTGTCCCAAATGGAAAATGCAAGGTTGATCATCTGAAAATAGTGGTTCGGGCCAACATCACCATCCGTATCAGGTGGTGCCACACCGCTCAGATTGGGTACACCGGGAAAATTTTGAATCACTTGCGGAGTTGCCAGGTCGTCATAATTATTTTGTATTTTCAATTTCGATTTATCAAACTTCCCTTCATTCTCAAAATCATCCATGAAATTATCGAAATTCTTGATGATGCTGTTTTTCCACGACCTCTCCCTTATCCCGGGGGGGATTGGTTCCACTTCCGACAACTTTTCGGAAAGGTCGAAGTGTAGCGGCCGTATTATTTTTTTTGGATATATAGTTTGAGATAATAAATTGATGCTTAAGGTTGTAAACAGTATGCTAAACAACACTATTATTAATTTCTTCATTTAGAATATTATTTGCTGTGATTAAGATGCAAGAATACGAAAAATTACCCTATGATCCCTGTGACATAAAAATGCGGAACTGTTAGTAAACAACTATCTTTTTGCTACTAAAACTATTTGGTCCCGAAACCCTTACGAAATAAATACCCGCCGGCAAGCTTTCGTCAATGTCCAGGTAAAATCTTTCGGTTGATGGAATAATATTATGTGAAATAATGGCCTTGCCAAACAAATCAACAACTTGAAGTTTAGTATAACCTACTGGGTCATTGATCCTTACCATAAACCCGCCTTCTGTGGGGTTTGGAAAAATAGAGATTTCATTATTAGTCGAAGCACCCTCGCCCACACCAACAAACTGGCTAATATGGACTTTATCGATATATAGTTGATTTCCGTTTGCGTTATACGATTCAAAGGCAATTTCAACATTACTTTTTCCTGCATATACATCAAGGTTTATGGTATTGCACTGACTACCATAACCAGAGCCGCACCAATCGTCGGCGGAAGCCGGAACAAAACCACCGCTTTGCAGCTCATGGGTAGCGAAGTTTCCGCTGCCATCATCGCCCATAGCCAGCAAACGCTGCCAGGAAGACCCACAATCATCGGATATCAATACTATCAACGAATCGCTGACCTGAGGATATTTCTTCGCATAAGCATGATCGAATTCAAGGCTTACATTACTCATTCCTTCAAAGTTGAGTGCAGGGGAAATAAGTCTGTCTCTTTCGGTGAAGTTATAATAATCATTTAGGTTAATACCTGCCGAATAAGCCCCATGAGTATATCCTAAAACAGGAAGTATCTCCCATGTAATATCATCGTCAGGGTTTTCAACCCCCCAAAAGCGCAGATCCAGCCCGTTCTCGAAATCCTCGTTAAAGTAGGGCTCATAACCTCCTGCCACAATAGCATCAAACTCTGTCAATTCGGAAGAACCATTTAGGTTCCAGACTGTTAAACTAACAGAATAAGTTGTTGCATCATTAAAAACCACCTCCGGGTTTTGGGAGTTTTGGTCAGTCCCATTGACAAAACTAACAGTTGAAGGATTAAATTGCCAATCCCACTGAATGGGACTATAAATTGTATTATCCCTAAACTTTACGACATCGCCAAGACAGGCAACCGTTTTATCGTGACTAAACGACACCTCAGGAAGTATGGTTGAACTGGTTGTGATGAAGTTCTCCTTTATTAAGGTATCCTCACCATATTGGTTTGAAGTAATCAACCCCACATCGAAACTGCCTTCTGTTCCGTAAAGTATGGCAGACGGGTTTTGATCGTTAGAAGAAGAAGGGTCGGCTCCAGGAAAAGACCATGTCCAATTATCAGGTACACCTGCGGTAAGATCCTGAAAATTGACTGTTTCCCCAACCGGTATCAGAAGGTTGTCAGCCTCAAAGTCTGTTTCAGGTTCGAATGCGGGACGCATATAAGCCCACCATGTACCCCATTCATTTGCTGTATTCGACAGTTCGGCATATTCCTGTATGGTCCAGAAATCCAAATCGTTCACAGGGTCGACACAAGTATTGGAATAGTCGCCCCAACGGTTCCTGCCACCTCCGAATGTCTTATAATAAGGGCTTAATCCGTCTTTGAACTGATAATAAGCGCGCATGCTGCCGGCTTCGTCGTAATGCGACTTATAAGCATATCCAGCACTAGCATATTGGGTTCCGGAAAACACATCGAAACCGATAAAAACATCTTCTTTTTTGTTTACCGCTATAGTTGCGAAAGCAAAACTAAACACATTGGTACTGTCGTCAACACGACCCCTTTCCAAAATAACCCCATCGGTATCAAGGTTCCACCATTGAACGGCTGTCCTCTGCGGATTGTCGGCAGGCAAAAAGACATGGTGGACCGCCCACAGTTTTCCATTTCTGTAAATCACGTTCTCCATTCTGGCATCCACTGAGTTTATAAGTTCGGGCGAACCCAGTTGAGGAAGGAAATTTCCTTGATTTCCTGCACCATTTGCCCAGGGTTCAGGAATTCCTATTGAACCTTCGAACTGAAATTGAGGATTGTCAAGTGGTCCGTCAAGCTTAAACTTATTGATATAGCCCATTCCCCCAGTATTTCCATTGGAAGTGGAAATAAGATATTGATCCTCAACAACAGTGTCATAGGTTATCGAAGGGACGATGGTAAAACCCTGTGTTGTAGCAAAACGCGTGAAATTAACATCATCGTCGCCATTATAAACAGCCATTTTATCGAAAACAAAAACAGTTCGGTAGAAATCGCCACCGAACATATTCCCGCTTATGGTAATCCATTTTTTATTGAATCCTATACTTGGATAATCGAACCAAGTGTGGTTCGACTCATCGGGATCTATCCAATACATATTCCAGTCGCCCAGTGGGTCGGATGTCTGGCTGACACCTAAATAAAGTTTTGAGTCAGCCGAATTGGAACCACTTGGCGTAACCATTATCCAGCGATTATTATAAGGATCGTAGATTATTTTCGGGTCGAAAGTACCACCGTTGCCGGGAAGCACGTCCCAAAAATTACTCAAGGAAGTGCTGAACAAATTATTTCCTTGCCTATCCTGAATTCTCACACCCGTATTCAATGTTATCATAAGATGGTTAGGTCCTGCACAACCATTGACATCGGGCGGAATAGAACTGCCATTGTCCTCTAGGGCATGAAAACTTGTATCGGGTGCCGGTGATGTTTCCCTCGTCTGTCTCGGCTGATGATAAGTCCCGGCTTCTTCCTCATAGATAATCTTATTCTTGTCAACAGGCCAATTAGGTACTTCCCAGTTTTTATTAGGCACCCTGATATTTGCCGATGGGCTGATGTCGGGAAGCCCTTCAAGGCTCTTTATGTTTTGCACATACTTTTTCGAGGTTTTACCTTTTACACCTGAAACAGGCTGAGCAACAACTATTTGAACAGAAAATATAGCAAGCAAAACAATTGCTGCTTTAGTAAATTTTATCATCTGGTATTGATTTATGCGCTTTATAATTAAATCAGAGGTGCAAAAATAGCATTATTGTATAATAAGCTTTGCGGTACGATTTATTCCTGAACCTTCAATATTAATAATATATACGCCGCTGTCGAGGCTTTCGATATTTATCTGGCTATTGCCTTTTCCGGCTATTGCCGAAATCATTTCCCTTCCGCTCATATCAAATATCTTAAGCCTGATATCTTCCTCACTATAATTCACAATAACGTTTAAGACATTGTTTGCCGGGTTAGGGAATATGGAGACGGCATCGGGATTATCGTCGTCAAATATCCCAACCGTACTATTAACCTCCACATTATCAATATATAAATTATTGCCATATTGGTTAAACGATTCGAACCTCAACTTAATATTTCCTTGTCCTGCCCATTGGTTCAAATCAATAATAGGTTGAGCCGCTCCATATCCGTGGCCTGCCCAATCGTTTGCATCAAAAGGCTCAAAAAATGAAGTATTGGGTTCCGAAGTCTCAAAAACACCTTCACCGTCAGGGCCATTGGCATAAAC